>NZ_JACSOF010000001.1:0-113970 GCF_014349205.1 Photobacterium sp. BZF1 | reverse complement strand
AGATATAGGAATTCGTAATTGCCTTGCAGCACCGAGGCAAAATTGGCGACAGTCCAAGCCGACATGGTTTGAACCAAGTCATAGCGATAGGCAATAAAGGTGGTCATTGCCGATATTACGTTGCCATACATGATACCGATAAGCGGAACCAAAACGGCATTCTTGAACTGCAAGCGCTGTAGGAACTGTACAAAGACCAAAGTACCAACTAGCGCGAACGTTAGAATGACCCCAAGGCTAACCCAGCGATTAGCACCAGCGAAGAAGACAATACCCAGCACATAGCCCAACATTGCGCAATCAATGGTACCGGTTGTCGATGGGGCAGCGAATCTGTTTTGACAGACCTGCTGCATGATCAGGCCTGCGACACTAAGGCCGGCACCTGCAAGGCAAATAGCGAGTAAACGAGGTAAGCGACTGCCAAACAGAATAGATAAGGTATGTTCATCGCCGGCTAGAAAGCTTTCCAAACTGATATTGGCGACACCAATAAAGAGCGAAAAGGCCGCGAGTGGGAAAAGGGCAACTACAGCCCAGAGTAATTTTTTATTATGCATGGTAATGATGCCCGGCCAATGCCGGGCTTATTGGTTGTTATTGAGTAGACGTTACCGCTTTTCGTGCATCATCAATCATGATTTCGGTGGCGTTAACACCCGCGATAGTCAGGTACCATGCACTTGGGTTCAGGAACACAATGCGGTTGTTTTTATAGGCTGGAGTGCTTTTAACTAGTGGGTTATCAAACAGCTGCTGTGCTTTACCGGAGCTTTGGCCAATTGCGCTCTCGCGATCTAGAACGAACAATACGTCAGGAGCGGCATCGGCGATGAATTCGAATGAAATCAGGTTGCCGTGAGGGTTTTGCGTATCAGAAGTGCGGGCAGGTTCGAAACCGAACTCGTCAAACAATACTGAAAAGCGGCTTACTTCACCAAACATAGATACGTTGTTGCCGTTGTTCATGACTGCCAGGGTTTTCAGGCCTTGTGCTTGAACTTGCTCGCGTACTTCAGCCATTTGGGCTTCAGTTTCTGAGATCAGTTGCTCGGCTTCTGCTTCTTTGTCGAAGATTTTGCCCAGCATACGCCAGTTGCTCTTGGTATCTTCCCAGTAGTTACCGTTCTCGACAACGTGCATAACAGTCGGCGCAATTTGTGATAGCGTCGGGTAGGCGTCAACCATGCGGCTTTCTGCAATGATCACATCCGGCTTCAATGTGAAGATCTGCTCGAAGTTAGCTTCTTTCATGCTGCCGATAGACGTTGCTGTTTCACTGTAACTTTCAAGGTATTCAGGCAATAGGGTTGTTACAGCACCAACGGGTTCGATGCCCAAACGGTTTAGTGTATCTAGGCTACCGTGACCGCCAACCACCACGACGCGTTGCGGGGTTTGCTCAATGGTTGTCGAGCCTAAGGAGTGTTGAACCGTCACTGATTCTGCAACAGCCGGGAAGTTGAAAGCCATTGCACCGACAAGAAGTGCAGATTTTAACGCAGTGGAAAAGCGAGTCATAACGAACCTTGTAAACTTTAAGCTGATTGAAAGCTGATAAGTGCAATCTAATCACAAATGAGAATAATTTTTATTGATATTACTCATGAAAGGGGCATAAATCATAGTAATATTAATTTTTATTTACACTCTAAAGCGTTGAAAGCTATTTGTAGCACAGTTCATTTGGTCCACGGTATTTTGACTTTGAATAGTGACTATTCGAAAATTGAATATGAAATCTATCTGTATTCAGATTTCAAGTGATGTGATTTTGAAGTTTATGAATCCAGGCAAAAGAGCGGTGTTTATAGCGGAAAGTGTCGTTGAATTATGAAGTTATGCCAAATTGACATCAGTCACCTAATCGTTCTAAAGCACTTGCTGGAGCGAAAACATGTTTCGAATACTGCCCAAGCATTGAACATCAGCCAACCATCAGTGAGCCGTTCATTGCAAAAGTGCAGGGCACTGTTCAATGATGACTTACTAGTCCGGTCAAGCTATGGGTATGAATTAACGCCCAAGGCCGAAATTGTAAAGACAGAGATCAGCTCGATGTTGGCTTCGTTGGATCGCTTGGTGCACGACCAGGAATTCGATCCGAAGAGTTGTGAGAAATCCCTTAAGATATTTGGCCTAGTGCCACAAATTAATTGGTTAATGCCCAAGGTATTTCAACACCTAAGAGAGCATGCTCCGTTGTTGACCCTCGAGATAGATACGGTACCTCAGCGCCACTTTGATGCTCTTATCGCAGGGGATGTACATTTTGTGTTGTCGACCCAGCAACCCCCGTCATCGGAGCAAAATATCTACCGCAGTTTCATTGCGTCCCGTGATTTCAGGTTGTTGATGAGTGCAGATCACCCAATGGCAGGGCAAGAACTTACCCCTGAAAAACTGGCCGAATGCCAGTTCGGGCAAATTTCATTGCATGGTGATCGCAACTTATCGATAGAGCAGCGCTTCCGGGATTTGGGGTTGTCAGATAGGAACAAACCGGTTTCAACGCCTCTGATGCTGACAAACTTCAACGTTGCTCCAGCAATGGCAGAACACTCTGATGTGATATTCCATCTGCCAACCCCCTTTGCCGAAGAAACCTGCATCAACCGAAATCTAGTAACTCGCCCTGTGCCTGAGGGGCTTAAATCGCCTTACCAAGATGTCTATCTTTACTGGCATAAGCGATATCACAATGATGAGCTTTGTATGTGGGTAAGGGATATCATCAAGCAACTGCATACAAGCTAAAATGTGAATTTATGGCCGCATGATTATTTAAAAAGTGAATAATCACAATTCAAAACCCGAATGGAACTTGTATTGCCATTTCTATGAATAATGTGTCTAATGCGAATCATTATCATTATGTTTGGCTTTATAGTTCTATATAGGGACGTTTATGTATTCCAGCACCACTTTCATTCGTAAGCCTCTGGCTGCAGCCGTTGCTTCTGTGTTTATCTCCATGCCTGTTTACGCGGACTTTGATCTTCAGGAAGAACAAACCGATGAGCAAATGGTTGTTACAGCAACACGAACTGAAACAACGCTAGCAAAAGCGCCAGCTTCGATCGCGGTTGTAACAGAAGAAGATATTTTGTCTGAGCCGAGCCTTGCACTGAATGACTTGGTAAAAGATATTGCTGGTGTAGAGAGCCAAATGGACGGTGGCCGAGCAGGCCGTGAGATGATTTCGATTCGTGGCCTTAATCCTAAATTCACCATGATTTTAGTTGATGGCCGTAAACTCAGTTCATCAAATGCCATTTTCCGTGGTAATGACTTTGATTTAGCCGCTATTCCGAAGGAAAGTATTGAGCGAATTGAGGTGATCCGCGGCCCTATGTCTGCGCTATATGGCTCAGAAGCACTGGGCGGCGTGATTAACGTGATCACCAAAAAGCCAACCAATGAGTGGAATTCTCAAATCAGCGGTGACTATAGCTACCGTGATGACGACAAGGGTGGTGAATACTCGGCAGGATTTAATACATCCGGTGCATTGATTGATGATGAACTGTATATGTCATTCGCGGTTAGCCAAACAGGTCGTGATGCGTATAGTGCTTTCTCTGGTACGGCGCAGGATCGTAATGGAAACGATTACGACCGTTCTCAAGCGACAACGCTAGAAGAACGCGACACGTTAGCGGTTAGCGGTAATGTTCTATGGTATATCAATGATATGCACGATATCGCGTTTGATTTCTCGTACACCGACGATGACCGTGAGGGCATCATAGAATCAACCGCTGGTCTTACTGACTCGGAATCACGTGTTAAGCGTGATATGCAGGCAATAACCTACAACGGTATGTTTGATTGGGGTGAGGCACAGCTTCGCTATAACCGTGATGCAGTTTCAAGTGTTGATGCAGCAGAAATTGATACTGGCGTGTCGGACATTGATGAGACCAACCAACAAGTCTACGGCCATGGTACGACTTATATTGGCAGCCATACTTTGACTTTCGGCGGTGAGTGGAGTTATTCAGAGCTTGAAAACCCTGAGAGCCTGACAGAAACAGGTAAAGCGGATGTCCATGAACAAGCATTGTTCGTGCAGGATCAGTGGGAGATCAATGACTCTTATACACTGACATACGGTACACGCCTTGATTTTCACGAAGCCTACGGTAGCCATTGGAGTCCACGAGCTTATTTGGTGAACACCGTAACCGATAAACTGACACTGAAGGGTGGTGTTGGTTCGGCATTCAATGCGCCGACGCTGCTGCAAACTTCAGAAGAGAATGTTATTAACAGCTGTAAGGGTGATTGTCAGGTTGTGGGTAACCCGGATCTCGACCCGGAAACCAGTGTTAGCTACGAAGTATCTGCAATCTACAACGAGACTTCGTGGAGTATTGAAGCAGGTCTGTTCCGTAATGACATCAAGAACCTGATTGACCAAGATCGTGACAATGCAGTGGGTACGTCACCTGATGGCCGTGATATTTTCACCTACAAAAATATCAATAAAGCCATGACGCAGGGCTTGGAGCTGACCGGTCGTTATGATGTTACTGAATCTATTCAGCTAAACGGTGCCTATACGTACTTAGATACTGAAGATAAATCTACCGGTAAAGCCCTTGAAGATCGCCCTGATCACCAAGCGAATGTGCGCGTTACTTGGTACGCGACAGATTATCTGGATACCTTCGTGCGAGTGAACTACACCGGTGAAGCACTGATTGATAACACTATTGATCTTCATCGCTCTAGTTTCACCACAGCCGACTTGGGTATGAATTACCTAATTAACAGTGATTGGCGTCTACGTGCAGGGGTACGTAACATCACCGACGAGCAGTTTGATGAATTCGATGTTACCCAGCGTGGTTACTCTATCGAACCACGTAGCTGGTACTTGGGTATGACAGCTAATTTCTAATCATGGATTAGAGCCCAAAATAAACGGGAGCCTGAATAAGGCTCCCGTTTTGTTTTGGAGAAACTAGTTATTGAGTTTAAATGCCCACTGTCATATGTAGTCCGTAGAAGATACCGCGGCCTACCAATTCTGATAGCAGCACCAAACCAAAGCTCAATACCATCACAGGCACGCCCGGTCGGCTGTTCATCAGGTTAGGGATAAACCATACCGCGAGCGCGCCGAGCAATAGACCGACTCGGATGACCTGCAACTGCGCCATGTTAGGAATTAGCTCAGAAGCCGTAGTGATTGAGGTCTGGATATCCCCCAGGCCGATTAGTTGGCTGACTAAGGCTGTCAGGCTAATTGCTACCGCCAAAGAGCCAACAAACGGCAAGATGCGATCCAGAGTTGCCATCTTGTGCTGTGAGCCAGTAAGCAGCAGGTGGCCGAAGATAAGGCCAGACGTCAGCATCGTCATCACAAACGCAATCGGGGTATAAACAGTATTCCAGGTCGGGACTGTATCAAGGAGATACAGTTTGATCATGGAATACATAAAGGCGATACCCACTAGCATACCCGCCGCGAGCAGTAGCTTGCGTAGGGCTTCGTTGCCTTTGTCCAGCACCTCAAGCAACCAGTAACCACCACCTAGGGCAAAGAACACGCTACCAGTGAAGATTTCGTTGGATAACCAAGAGCTACCGACCTGATTAAGGGCATTAAATGCTCGCAGCGGGCTGCCAAGGTGCATGGTTGATGCCGCAAAACCCATGCCCATCAACACCCACAGGAAGAACATTACCTTGTGCAGGCGGTCACTAACACCGACGCAAAGGTTGCCTTTGAGGATCACGCCGCCAAGCAGCAGATAGGCACCGACAGCCGTTTGTGCCAACACCGTAAACAAAATCAGGGGCCATTCATGCCAAGCCATCTTATACCTCCTTAGGGTTTGCTAGGAAACCGCTGCGATCGCCGGTCGGGCGGGCATGACGATTTGGTTTAATGACAATGTTTGGTTTGGTTTTCAGTGACGATGGCAGCGGCGCGACATCTGCGTTGGTGCCGTATTTCTCGCGCAATTCATTGATCGGGCCGAACTCCAATGCACGCAGCGGACAAGAGCCGACACAGATTGGTTCAAGGCCCTGACCAACACGCTCGTAACAGCCGTCACACTTGGTCATATGACCTTTTTCTGCGTTGTATTGAGGCGCACCGTAAGGACATGCCATAGAGCAGTATTGGCAGCCGATGCAGACATCTTCGTTGACCACTACTAAGCCGTCTTCTTTACGTTTGTGCATCGCGCCTGATGGGCAAACCTTGGCACAAGCAGGCTCGTCACAGTGGTTACAGGCAATAGAGAGGTAGTAGGAGAACACATCTTGACGGAAGGTTTCGCCTTCTTTTACCCAGTTGCCTCCGGTGTACTCGTAGACACGGCGGTAGTTGACGCCGACATCGAGATCTTTGTTGTCTTTGCACGATAGCTGGCAGGTTTTACAGCCGGTGCATTTGCTTGAATCAATATAAAAACCGTATTGTTTCATGGTTTATACCTTATGCCTTATTCACCAGTTGTACTTCCACCAGGTTGGTGTGCTGCGGGTTGCCTTTCGCCAGCGGGCTAGGGCGTTGGGTGGTCAATACATTGATACAGCCGCCGTGGTCTACTTTCTGGCCATCTGGGGCATACCAAGCACCTTCACCAAGGGCAACAACACCCGGCATCATTCGAGGGGTGACTTTGGCACTGATGTGTACTTCACCGCGATCGTTGAAGATACGGATAAGGTCGCCATTCTTGACGCCGCGTTGTTCGGCATCAATAGGGTTCATCCACATCTCTTGCGGAGCGGCTTCTTTGATAATGTCGACATTGCCATAGGTTGAGTGGCAGCGTGCCTTGTAGTGGAAACCCGTTAGCTGTAGTGGGTATTTGCTACGGTTCGGATCATCCCAACCTTCAGCTGTTGATACATACACAGGAAGCGGATGGATAACATCACCTTCAGGCAGTTCCCATTCCTTGGCGAGGTTGGCCAAGCGCTCAGAATAGATTTCCACTTTGCCCGATGGGGTCGAAAGCGGGTTCTGCTCTGGGTTATCCCTAAAGGCTTTATAGGCAACGAAGTGGCCGTTTGGATCTCGGCGTTTCACAATGCCTTGTTTTTTGACTGTTTCAAAATCAGGCAGGGAAGGATCGTTCTCTCTTGTTAATTTGTAGAGGTGTTCCAACCAACCTTGCTGATCGCGACCTTCGGTGAATTCTTTCTCAATACCTAGGCGCTTGGCAATTTCAGAACACATTTCATAAATGCCACGCGCTTCGAATTGCGGCTCGATCGCTTGGTCGGCATAGATGAAGTAAGGCATGTTGGCAGCCTTGGTATCCATACAGAAGTCGGCTTGCTCAGAAGTGGTCAAATCCGGCAGCAAGATATCCGCATACTTGGCTGATGAA
Organism: Photobacterium sp. BZF1; assembly: GCF_014349205.1. NCBI lineage: Bacteria > Pseudomonadati > Pseudomonadota > Gammaproteobacteria > Vibrionales > Vibrionaceae > Photobacterium > Photobacterium sp. BZF1. The sequence continues at coordinate 106,609 of NZ_JACSOF010000001.1, read as the reverse complement.
GTCATGTGGTTATCAATCACCACGATCATTTCACAGGCTTTGTCGTCCTGCAGGATTTCATGGGTACGGTTGATGTCTGAATGCTGGTTGATCAGGCAGTTACCCGCATAGTTCCAGATAAACTTGATTGGCACATCGAGTTTATCTTTACCACGAACGCCATCTTTGGTGGCTGTCATCTCTGGCCCACGCACAATTGCATCGGTCCAAAGGAACATGGAAATTGATGTTTTGACTGGGTTCTCTGGGATCGGGAAGCGGACAAACGGAATATTATAGTCAGATTCACGAGCGCCGGTGCCACCACCATTGATGCCAAGGTTACCTGTTAGCAACGCCAGCATGGCAATAGCGCGGGAGGCGATTTCACCGTTGGCGGTTCGCTGTAGGCCCCATCCCTGGAAGATAGCACAAGGTTTGGCTTGGCCAATTTCACGCGCCAGTTTGACGATGATATCGACCGGAATACCCGTAATCGGTGATGCCCATGCTGGTGTTTTTTCGATGCCATCTTCACCTTTACCAAGAATGTATGACTTGTAGTCAGAGTTGGCTGGGGCTGAAGCTGGCAAGGTTTTTTCATCGTATCCGACGCAGTATTTGTCTAGGAATGGTTGGTCGACCATGTTCTCAGTGATCAAGACATGGGCAATAGCGGCAACCAAAGCCGTGTCAGTGCCGGGACGGATTGGGATCCACTGATCTTCGCGGCCACCTGCGGTATCGTTGTATCGCGGATCGATCATGATCATCTTGGCGTTGGATCGTGCTTTGCTCTCCATCAAGTGATGGATCAAGCCGCCGCCAGACATACGGGTTTCTGCTGGGTTGTTACCAAATTGGACAATAAGCTTGGTGTTTTCCAAATCGGAGAAGCTGTTGTTGCTTGCCCATCCGCCGTAGGTGTAGTTTAAGCCGGCGGCGATTTGTGCAGTTGAGTAGTCACCATAGTGATTTAGGTAGCCACCTGATAGGTTCATCAAACGAGCAATCAAAGTACCGCCCGGTGGCCAAGACTTAGTGACTGTACCACCTAGCGTGCCGGTGCCGTAATTGAGGTATACGGCTTCGCTACCATAGTCTTTGCGGATACGGGTTAGGTTGTTAGCGATTTCATCATAGGCTTCTTCCCAGCTGATTCGCTTGAATTTACCTTCACCACGCTTACCCACCCGCTTCATTGGGTATTTCAGGCGGTCAGGGTTGTATACTCGGCGGCGCATAGAGCGGCCACGCAAACAGGCACGAACCTGATGGCTACCGTATTCGTCATCACCGGTATTGTCGGTTTCCACCCATTTTATCTCACCGTCTGCAACATGCATCCTTAATGGACAACGGCTACCGCAGTTAACGGTACAGGCGCTCCATACGACTTTTTCTTCGGAAGGGGTCGTTGCAGCAGCAACAGGGGATGATTTGAAGGGTAGGGAAATACTACCGGCAACGGCTGCTAGTCCACCTACTGCAGACGTCGATTTCATAAAATCACGACGGCTGAAGTTAGGAGAGAGGAGCTGTTTGAGCTTATTTTTCATAGCACGACATTCTCTTGATTTTCGTTATTCACACTACTTTCGAGGTAGAGTTCTATCGAGATAATCGTCTGGGCGCTAATAGCTAGCTTTGTTTTCTATCAATAAACGGCGCAGATAAATCCAATGGCAGCATAAAATGTAACGGAGTGTGATATTCATCATACAAAAATGTAGGATGTAAATTACCTCTTACATATCAGTATTTTATGTAATGATACTTATTCTTATTTTGGTTGTGCTTTATCAAATCAATGGTTTACTGGTGGGGTATATCTAAAATAAATATAAAAACAGCCTTTTCATCATTGCCTTATCTGCTTGATCGCTGAGAGACTTCGTCCTGTTTGTTGATGAGGCTGGTGGTTTAAAGATGACGATGACTAACTTTGATTCTGTGAAGACGAAGGTAGGGATGCTTCTTCTATGCCTGAAGTTCGGACTCGGCGTATTTTTTGCGACTTGGTTTTTGGCAGGAAATTGGGATGAACTGCTTGAATTGCTAATATACATTCCGTAATCGCGAGATATATAGACTGCATACAAAATGCAAAAAGGGAGAAACGGCACTGGCCATTTCTCCCTTTTGTCTATTTCACGTCACTTAATGGTTATAGACCGACTGTCATATGTAGGCCATAGAACACGCCACGACCAACAAGTTCTGAAAGCAGTACCAAGGCAAAACTTACACCCATTACTGGCATTGCAGGACGGCTGTTCATCAGGTTAGGGATGAACCACACCGCTAGGGCAGTAAGTAGTAGGCCGATGCGGATGATCTGCAACTGTGCCATGTTTGGAATTAGTTCTGCTGCTGTGATCACCGAGGTTTGGATTTCAGCAAGACCAATTAACTGGCTAACAAGGGCAACTAGGCTGACGACGATAGCCACGGCACCAATGTAAGGCAGGACACGGTCCAAGCCAGCCATCTTATGCTGGGCACCTGTCAGTAGTAGGTGACCGAAGATCAGGCCAGAGATAACCATAGTGCTAAGGAACGCGATAGGTGTGTAAACCGTGTTCCAAGTCGGTACTGTGTCCAGAAGGTACAGTTTGGTCATCGAGAACATAAAGCTCAAGCCAACGACCATACCGGCAACAAGCAGGGCTTTGCGGATTTTCTCGCTGCCTTTGTCCAGCATTTCTAGAAGCCAGTAAACGCCACCTAGGCCAAAGAAGGCACTACCGGTGAAGATTTCGTTAGAAAGCCAAGAGCTACCCACGTTATTCAGTGCATTGAATGCACGTAGCGGGCTACCTAGGTGCATGGTCGAAGCCATAAAGCCCAGACCCATCAGTACCCAAATAAAGAACATGGCTTTGTGAAGGCGGTCGTTCACGCCAATACACAATTTGCCGCTCAGGATCACTGCGCCAAGCAGGATGAAGGCACCAACAGCAGTTTGTGCCAATACTGTGAATAGGATCAGAGGCCACTCATGCCAAGCCATCTTATACCTCCTTAGGGTTTGCTAGGAAACCGGTGCGATCGCCTGTTGGGCGGGCATGGCGGTTTGCTTTGATGACTAGGTTTGGTTTGGTTTTCAGCGATGACGGCAGTGGGGCGACATCGGCATTGGTGCCGTATTTCGCTCGTAGCTCATCGATTGGACCAAACTCAAGTGCACGTAGTGGGCAAGAACCAACACAGATAGGCTCAAGACCTTGGCCAACACGCTCGTAACAGCCATCGCACTTGGTCATGTGACCTTTCTCTGCGTTGTACTGAGGCGCGCCGTAAGGACAGGCCATAGAGCAGTACTGACAACCGATACAGGTATCAGTATCAACGATAACCAAACCGTCTTCTTTGCGTTTGTGCATAGCACCTGATGGACAAACCTTGGCACAGGCTGGCTCATCGCAGTGGTTACAGGCGATAGACAGGTAGTAGGAGAATACGTCCTGACGGAAGGTTTCACCTTCTTTTACCCAGTTACCACCGGTGTACTCATAGACACGGCGGTAGTTCACGCCGATGTCTGAGTCCTTGTTATCCTTGCACGACAGCTGACAGGTCTTACAGCCGGTGCATTTGCTTGAATCAATATAAAAACCGTATTGTTTCATGGTTTAAACCTTATGCTTTTTTCAGCAGTTGCACGTCGACTAGGTTGGTGTGTTGCGGGTTACCTTTGGCCAGCGGGCTAGGACGCTGGGTAGTTAGCACGTTAATGCTACCGCCGTGGTCAACACCTTTCTTATCCGGTGCGTACCATGCACCTTCACCTAGGGCAACAACACCCGGCATCATGCGAGGAGTTACTTTGGCAGTAAGGTGAATTTCACCGTGCTCGTTGAAGATACGGATTTGGTCATCATTTTTGATGCCACGCTGATCTGCATCCATTGGGCTCATCCACATCTGCTGTGGTGCTGCTTCTTTAAGCTGCTCAACGTTACCGTAAGTCGAGTGGGTACGAGATTTGTAGTGGAAACCTGTTAGCTGTAGCGGGTAGTCCTTACGCTTTGGATCGTCCCAACCGTTGAAGGTTGAAGCGTATACCGGAAGCGGGTGGATCACATCGCCTTCAGGTAGTTCCCATTCAGCCGCAATGTCGGCAAGACGCTCAGAGTAGATCTCGATTTTGCCCGATGGCGTTGCCAATGGGTTGTTTTCAGGATCTTTACGGAAGTCTTCATGGGCAATGAAGTGCTCGGCTTTACGCTTGTAGATACCTTGCTCACGCATTGCATCAAAGCTTGGCAGAGTCGGATCAAGCTCACGGGTCTGTGCGTATAGGTGGCGTAGCCAACCTTCCTGGTCACGACCTTCAGTGAACTCTTTTTCAATACCCAGGCGCTTGGCAAGTTCAGTACAAATATCGTAAATGCCGCGAGCTTCAAATACCGGCTCAATCGCCTGGCTGGCGAAGATGAAGTAAGGCATGTTTGCAGCTGCACCATCCATACAGAAATCTGATTGCTCAGAAGTTGTTAGGTCAGGCAGAACAATATCGGCGTACTTAGCAGATGAAGTCATGTGGTTATCAACCACGACGATCATTTCACACGCTTTGTCATCTTGTAGGATGTCGTGAGTACGGTTGATGTCTGAGTGCTGGTTGATCAGGCAGTTGCCCGCATAGTTCCAGATGAACTTAATTGGCACGTCTAGCTTGTCTTTACCACGAACACCGTCAGCTTTCGCCGTCATTTCAGTTGCACGGGTTATGGCATCTGTCCAAAGGAACATAGAGATAGCGGTTTTCACCGGGTTCTCTGGGATAGGGAAGCGAACAAATGGAATTGCCTGGTTACCTTCACGAGAACCCGTACCACCACCGCTTACACCTACGTTACCGGTTAGGATTGCCAGCATCGCAATTGAACGAGCCGCCAACTCACCGTTAGCGTGACGTTGTGGGCCCCAGCCCTGGAAGATGGCACATGGCTTGGCTGCACCAATTTCGCGAGCAAGCTTGATGATGATATCAGCTGGAATACCTGTAATATCAGCAGCCCAAGCTGGTGTCTTCTCAGTTTGGTCTTCACCACGGCCAAGAATGTATGACTTGTAGTCAGAATTAGCAGGCGCAGAAGCCGGTAGCGTCTTCTCGTCGTAACCGACACAGTATTTGTCTAGGAAAGGCTGATCAACCAAGTTCTCGCTGATCATCACGTGTGCCATACCAGCTACAAGTGCCGCATCCGTACCCGGGCGGATTGGGATCCACTGGTCTTCACGACCACCAGCGGTATCTGTGTATCGAGGATCGATAACGATCATCTTGGCGTTAGAGCGAGCTTTACCTTCCATCAAGTGGTGGATCTGGCCACCGCCTGACATACGGGTTTCAGCAGGGTTGTTACCGAACTGCACGATAAGCTTGGTGTTTTCAACATCTGAGAATGAGTTGTTGGCACCGTTACCATAGGTATAAGGCATACCTGCAGCAATCTGCGCAGTTGAGTAGTCACCGTAATGGTTCAGGTAACCGCCACTCAGGTTCATCAGGCGAGCAATCAGTGTTGCGCCCGGTGGCCATGATTTAGTGACTGTACCGCCGAGGGTACCCGTACCGTAGTTCAGGTATACCGCTTCGCTACCGTAGTCTTTACGGATGCGGTTAAGGTTGTTGGTGATCTCGTCAAAGGCTTCATCCCAGCTGATACGCTTGAATTTACCTTCACCACGCTTGCCGACACGCTTCATTGGGTATTTCAAGCGGTCTGGGTTGTAAACACGGCGGCGCATAGAGCGGCCTCGTAGGCAGGCACGGATCTGGTGGTTGCCGTATTGGTCATCACCGGTGTTATCGGTCTCAACCCATTTGATTTCACCGTCTGAAACGTGCATGCGCAGCGGACAACGGCTACCACAGTTAACGGTACACGCACTCCAAACAACTTTTTCGTCGGTTGTTGTAGCGGCTTCGACTTTACTTGATTTAAATGGCAGGGAAACACTGCCGGCAACTGCAGCTAATCCACCTAACGCTGAGCTTGACTTAACAAAGTCCCGGCGGGTGAATTTAGGTGCCAATAGCTTTTTGAGTTGTGATTTCATGACACGACATTCTCGGTATTGACTAACAGTCCTACACTTAGTGGGTAGGTTTCTGACACGCATTTTCCGTCTATGGGAAGGTTTAACTTTGCCGTCGATCAATAAAACACTGAGAATAATTTTGAATATTTATGTATCTGTAACAATGTAAATAAAGGGATTAATGCGTGTAACAGGATGTTTCTATATTGAGGGTGTTGATAGTGATTATCATTCACTATCAACAACTTAAAGCAGTAAATATTGTCCTAAAGCATGTTTTCCGTGTTAGTTATCGGCTATCGTGCATAGGAAAATGTTAATGAATAACCTAATTTAGCTGTTATTCCACTGGCATCATGAAAACTTATTGCATGATATTACATATTTTTGGAGGCGGATGTGACCATGGAGCACATTTCAACAATCGCTCGTATTCTGGGTAGCTTTTATTATTATCCACTAACCCACGAAACGAACCGACAAGTCTGTCAGATGATTGCTGATAGTGAAGATCAAGAGGATTCTCCGTTTGCAGAGTTGCTTAAAGCTGTGGAAGAGGATGGGGCTGATGATCTTGCAATGGACTTCCAGCAGTTATTTGAAGGCTGCGAAGTGATGCCTGCGCCGCCATGGGGTTCGGTATACCTCGATAAAGAGCAAGTGATCTTTGGTGAAACCACCGTTGCCTACCGTCGCTTCCTTGCCGACAAAGAAATGTCGCTGGACACAGGAATGCGTGAACCGGAAGACCAGTTCGGTTTGATGCTAATGGCGATGTCAAAACTGGCAGAAGCCGAAGATAGCGAGGCGATTAAGGCTCTGTTATCCGTTCACTTGCTACCTTGGGCACCAAGATATCTTGAACTAATGCAGAAAAACGCCAACACCCAGTCTTATCAGTTGCTTGGTGCCATGGCAGAGCAATGGTTAGCCTTTATTGCGGAAGAACTTGCGGTAACGGCTGTGGAGAAAAAGGTTTATTTCTAATGATTGAACGTGACGAACGATATTACAAAGCTTGCATGGAGCATTACACGGTAAGCCGACGCGGTTTGCTTCGTGGCTTATTCTCAGGTGCAAACCGTGTAAAGAAAGAGGCGCAAGCCCCAACTATCGTTCGCACGGTCCCTCGTCCCCCTGGTGCTATCGAAGAAGCTTTGTTTCTTCAGGTCTGCCAGTCATGCGATGCCTGTGAAAAGGCATGTCCCCAGCAGGTGATTGAGCGCCCGGAAGGGCTGCCCCAGCTAAACCTTGAATATAACGATTGCAGCCAGTGCGGCGAATGCCAAAAAGCATGTCCGACACAGGCGCTTTCATCGGCGGATAAAGATATTGGTGTGCGACCGGAGTTCACGACTCGTTGCGCCAACCGGTTGTCAGGTTACTGCGAATTGTGTGCAGAGCAGTGCCCGCATGAGGCCATTTCTATTAAGCAGGGACAAGCTCCAACCGTCAATGCTGAGTCTTGTGATGGGTGTGGTCAGTGCCGCACTGCTTGCTATACCGGCGCTATCACCATGGCATTTCCCAAAGCCTAAAGCTCACTGGTTCAAGTTAGAAATTAAGTTAATTTGATTGGCTTCACGCGTTCCATGTAAGGTATCAGTTATTACCTAACGGCCTTACAGGGAATGGAGCCAATGTCTATCCAATTACACCAAATCAAACTCTACAGCAGTGAACCGGGTACTCCGAAGCCGGTTATCCGCTTATCTATTCCCAAACTCGACATCCAGCAAGATCAGCATTGGGCTTTTTTCTGTGCGAGAGGCGATGCGGGTTCGGTGTTTGCCCAACTATTAATCAACGATAGGCATCAATCCAAACCCAATAGTAAGTCCAGGGAGCAATTGGAATTTGACGGTGAGCTATCAGGTTTGCCTGAAAATGTCAGCTTGGTCTCTCTTGCTGAACAACAAGTATTGCTAGAGGAAGAGCTGGCAAAGGATGATACTGATTTTCTCGATAGGTTGGACAAAGGAACAAGTGTCGAAGCATTGGTTCTCGCCTGCTGTCAAAGCCCTGAATATGCTGAAGAGCTTTTTACGCTGTTCGATCTTCAGAGCCTGAGAAAAAGCGGGTTCCGAAACCTGTCTACAGGGGAAACTCGCCGTGTCATGTTGGCCAGAGCGTTGGCCGAACAGCCAGATCTGTTGATCTTGGACGATCCGCTTGCTGGTCTCGATATTGCGCATCAAGCACAACTCATTACTTTGATTGATCAACTTCAAAAAGATGTTCAAATTATCCTGATCACATCCCGTGAGCAGGCCTTGCCAAACAGCATTTCCCATATCGGTGTTTTCGATGAGGAGAAACTGACAGGAATTTATACCAGAAAAGAGTGGGAGTCCTTGCCACTGCTTTCTCACCTCCGGGCCCAATCGGCTGAACGTAGCGAAGCCATGTTGGCGTTGATCCAACAATACCAACATCAAACCGATATGCCTGATCCCCTGGTGGCGATTCGAAATGGCAAAGTTGAGTATACCGACAAGCTGATTTTTGATGGGGTGAATTGGCAAATTAATCATCGCCAGCACTGGCAGATCAGAGGCCCCAACGGTTGTGGTAAGAGTACATTACTTGGTTTGATCTTTGGCGATCATCCACAGTGCTACAGCAATGATATTGATATCTTTGGTATCAAGAGGGGGAGCGGCGAGACGATTTGGCAGATTAAGCAACATATCGGTATGGTATCTTCGGCTCTGCACCTTCAATACCGTGTGTCATGTTCGGCATTGGATACCATTATCTCTGGCTTCTATGATTCTATCGGTTTGTACCAGCAACCAAGTATCGACGAGATCAAGCAGGCCAGAGACTGGCTTAAACTACTGCATATGGAACACCTCGCCACTAAATCTTTCAGGCAGTTGGAATATGGGCAGCAAAGGTTACTGCTGGTAGCGAGGGCGCTGATTAAGCGGCCTAAGCTGCTTATTCTTGATGAGCCGTATCAGGGTCTAGATTTCCTCAATCGCCAACTGGTGAAAAATGCCCTGGAGATGATTGGCAACAACAACTTGAGCCAACTTTTGTACGTCTCTCATCATCCGGAAGATTCCCTCGACAGTATCCAAAACTTTGTGGATTTTGTAGGGTGTGCCGAAACGGGGTATAAAACGGTTATTAGCCACAACAACCCATAGAAACCGTAAACAAGTGCTCTAGTCAGACCGCAGCATTGATTTTGTAGTTGTTGCGGTATTGACGTGGGGTCATCTGTTTGTAGTCTTTGAATTGGCGGTTGAAGTTAACCTGATTGCGGTAACCGACGTTTTCGGCAATAAGGCCAATGGGCTGGCTGGTGGTTTGTAGTAATTCTGCGGCATGGTTCAAGCGCAGCTTCTTCAAATACTGGCTAAAGCTTTCTTTGAAGTGGACGGAAAACAGCCGGTGAATGCTGCTCTCGCTGGTATTCATATGCGAAGCGAGATCAGCCAGAGTGACCGTTTGACTGAAGTGCTCCTCAAGGTACTGGCACACTTTCTCGATTTTCTCTTGGTTGGCTTTCTCTGTACTGTATTCTTTTTGCGTGCCATCAACCTGCTTTTGAGGCGCATAAGAGAGTAGGGTACGGCTGTCTTTATCACCCAGTAAAGTGCTGAGTACCTGAAGCAGAATACCAAGTTGAGTCATCGGAGGGTGGCTAGTCACACCTTCCAGCAAAGTTAGTACTTCTTGGCAAGCATTGCCAGAGAACTCGATACCTTTATCGGCTCGTTTCAGTAATGAGTCGAGTTTCCTCATCTCTACGCAGCTGAACATCATGTTGGCAATCCATTCTTTCTTGAACCAAATGATGTGGGTTTCACAAGACTGGTTAGCTTGCGTCTCTGTAGAGTGGAAGCGGTGAGGCAATCCCGGGCCAATCAGTACCATGTTGTTATCGCCAAACTCCCCTTCGTAATGGCCTATAGAGGCCTTACCGCGAAAGTTGCGGTGGATCACTAGCTCATATTCCTGGTGGAAGTGCCAATCATAGTGCTTATGTGGCTCTTCTATCTTGCGATACCGCCAAGAATATCCCTGACGCTGCATGACTCTTTCGATAGTCGCTTGTTGCATTGAAGAAAATCCGAGATTTGAGGAAAAGTACCAATCTTTATCAATATAGTACTGGAATTAGCCCTAAAGTGAATGCTTTGAAGGGATAGTACCAATAGTTGATAAATTCGGATAAGTCCGTTATCCCTTTAAGCGTATTGTTGAGGCAAGCCATACGAGGAGCCAACACAATGAACAAGCTTAAAAAATTGATAACAAAACTGATTTTTGAAACCCGTCGAGACTGCTTGGCAAGGGTTGTCTGCGGCTACCAAGCAAAATACTCATGGCAGGTGTTGGGTTATCAATCTCAGCGAGAGTTTGAAAAGGATTTGGCGTTGAGCCTATATCGCCAGCGAGCTAAACGCCACCATACTTTATAGATCCAGCACCTTGTCACAAATGTATTTCCCGATAGGCATCGCAGAGGTAGCCGCTGGAGAAGGCGCGTTGCAAACATGGAGGCTTCGCGGACTTTCGGCAAACAAGAAGTCGTGGACAAGCGTACCATCATTGAGTACCGCCTGAGCACGGATCCCCGCAGGATAGGGCTGTAAATCAGAGGTTGTTAATTGCGGACAGTATTTGTTGACTAGCTTCAGGTAGCCCGGCTTCCACCATGAGTTTTTGGTTTCAGCCAAACCCGCCGTAAAATGATTGGCAGTGACTTTCCAGAACCCTTTGAAAGTGAGCATCTCGGCAGTGTCTTTGGCACTGAAGTTAACCTTGCTGTATCCCTCCCGTTTCCAACCTTGCACGGCATTCGGGCCAACGGTCACTGTGCCATCTATCATCCGGGTAAGGTGAACGCCAAGGAAAGGTAGTTCAGGGTCAGGAATAGGGTATATCAAATGCTTTACGATCTGGTTGTGCTGCGGCGCTAAGCGGTAATATTCGCCCCGGTAGGGGATGATCTGAAAGTCAGTTTCAATGCCCATCATTTGGGTTAGCCGATCAGCCATTAATCCAGCGCAGCAAATTAAGAACCGGCCTTGTAATTGAAAAGGCTGACCATCACTTCTGCATTGAACAACTACGCTATCTGATGTTTCTTCAAGTGCTTTGACTTCGGTACGCTTAGATATCTCACCGCCGAGTGTGACAAATAGTTCGGCCATTTTGTTGGTGATTTTTTTGTAATCTACTATCCCGGTAGCTGTTACCAAAATGGCCCCAAGCCCAATGATATTAGGCTCTTGCTGTTGCAACTGCTCTTGGTTTAGTAACTCAACCTCAATGCCATTTTCCAAGCATCGCTCATAAAGGGCCTGCATTCGATCTACTTCGGCAGTATTGGTAGCCACTAACAGCTTCCCGCATTGCTCAAAAGGAATTTGGTGTTCTCTGCAAAACGCTTTCGTGGCTTTTTCCCCTGCTATGCAGAGCGTTGCTTTCAAGCTTCCTGGCGCATAGTAGACCCCTGCATGGATAACACCGCTGTTGTGTCCGGTTTGATGCAAGGCCAGTGATGCTTCTTTCTCGATAACGATGACCGATGCATCTGGGCGGCGTTGTTTTAGTTGCCAAGCCGTTGATATACCGACGATACCACCACCAACAATGATGTAATCGTAGACCTTATCCATTTGAGTTCCTTTCCTATAAGCCTGCGAGAGCTTGCACCGTTATATTATTGATGAGTATAGATAAAACTAGGGTCGAAAGCTGCGAGCCTGACCACAGCACACAAAATGTAAGAGCAAGCATTTAACACTATGTGATTTGGTGACTATTTGTTCGATTTTGTATCTGGAGGGCACCTGTCACGGCAAAGTTAACTGATTGGATGTAAAGTAATTATATACCCAAGTTACCTCAAGGTGCAGGATTCAGAGGGTTGTCAGCGCATTCAATCCAAGGCGAAGGTTTGCAGGAATGGCACTCCCTTTCAAAAAGCTTCAACGCAGGAGTGGATGGGCTGACAACCTCCCAAAGGGCGAGTTTTCTAAGCTCATATACCGCGTTATTGTTTCTTGATTTAGAGCCACTAGATCTTCAAAACAATGCCTTGTCTATAAGCTTATAAATTCTCGCTGAACCTGCATCTTGAAGTAGCTTGGGTATAATCAGGGTAGAGGCAAAACCGGCAGGACGCACCATACTTGTAACGTATTCCAAGTGACAGATGTTCATTGACGTTGCTTGGATATAGCAATAGGAGCGATCAGTGATGCTTAGGAAAGTCAGTGAGGTCGATTTTTACAAGTTGTTCACCGTGATCGGTGGCTATTTTCTTTTCTTCTTTGGCGCTTTTCATTTGCTGAGTTGGATGAAGAGTACCAACCTTTTAATCTATGCGTTTGTTGTTCTATCTGTGGTTGTCAGTGCACTGCTGATCTTGACGTTGTATAAGCTGAGGAAGCGGCGAAATTACCACAGTTGAAATCAAGAGTAATGAGTGTAGACAGGTCAACATATGTAATGATCGCCAAATAAAAAAAATACCCAAGCTTTTCTCAAAGCTTGGGTAGAGGCTGGCTGTTTTAGACTTATTGGTTCATTGAGAAATCAACAAGCTCAACTACATATTTTTCTTGTTTAGAGTCGTTCTTTTCAATGCCTTTAACGATACCAAACGTTGGGTTCAACCAGACGTTTAGGCCTGTGAAGTCACCATTACGATAGCCGCCAAATTCAAAGCTATCTCCATCTGCCCCGATGTAACAAGTGCCCGAAACTTTATCAATAATATTAGCTTTAACAGTTTCTATGACTTTATTATTGATTGTTATGTTTTCTTTCTTAGCGCCTGAAAAGTCGAAAGTTCTCGTTGCCTCTATTGAAGAGCAATATGAGACACCTTCATATTCTTTGGCCCACATACCGTAATCTTCAAGTAGTGCCTGAATTTGATTTGGGTATAAGTTTTTAAGCTTTGTCTCGAATTTGACTGTGTATGTGTTTTGTTGGCCCTCGATGAAATTACCATCAGCTACAAAGTCAGGTAGTTCCCAGCTTTGTTGCTCTAGGGCTATACCTTCGATGTAAGTGATAAATTTGGAATTCGCTAGCAGGCCACCATAAAATTCTTCTTTATCTTCCAACTGCGTGAGTTGGGCATCAGAATACTCAGATGTTGAAATGGAGAAGAAAGATGAAGCCTGTGCGTTATTTTCCAATTCACTAAGAATGTAATCATGAGCGACTTCATCAGCCTCAAGTGGTCGATAACTGCTTTTTTCATACTTAGTTTCAAGTAAAGTATCTTCTTCTATCATGGAAGATTGGTACTTTTTAATTGCCAATGTCGTGCTTTTAAGCTTTGCAGCATCAAAGGTCGATCCCTTAAGAGGAAAATCAACTTTTGGTGCTGGTGGCGCTGGTTTTTTGTCGTCTGGTGTTGAGCTTCCGCCACCGCCTCCACCACAACCAGCTAGAAGAGAAATGATAGAAAGGCTGATAATCGTTTTTTTCATTATGAGACCATGTAAAGTGAGTTTTATAAAAGGTTCATAACTGTCCATGTAATGATTGGGCGGGATTATAGGTGGAGGTGAATAGGATATGTGTCCTGAATTGTATTGGTTCTGTATGGCTTGACTTCTAATCTGTAAAAAAACGGGTTTGTTTGGAAAAATCAGCGGTGAAAAGTAGGTTTGGGATAATGATAAGGCTTATATATTTGTGATAATTAGCGTGTAAAAAACATATTACAATTGTATTGAAGTGTCAGGTCGGAGCTGTGTCAAAAGTTTGACTTAGATATGAACCCCACCGCCATGGCGGTGGGGTTAGTCATGGCAAAGCTAAAATACCTGGGTCAATCAGCCTTGCTTGGCATTGGCAGGACTTCGAAGTCCAAGCTGAAATCGTCAAGGATTGCATTTAACTGGTTAAGAATGTCCGCTTGGCCTTCTATCTTAGCCACGCCGAATTTTATCATTTGCTCAAATGTTGCCCGCCCAAGCAATACCCTTGTCAGATCGGCTCTGTCGATTGTGACCGTCATATCAACATTGTCTTGCTTGTCGCTAACTTTTACTGAAGACATATTGGCATTGGCAATCGTACCGTAGTAAACCTCTTCAATATCTGGGTGTACGATTTGGAAGGACACATCCATTGCTAGCTCTTCCGCTTTTGGTGCATTTAAGCGCACGGCAAGCAAATCCAATACTGCAGAAGTAGGTGTATTTGCTAACACGTCGGCAGAAGTCGTTTTGATTGGGTCTTTGATTTCATTGGTTCTGAGTTCGTACGCCCCCTGAAGATAGCTATTTCGCCATGCCATAGTTTCAGACTGGTATCCCTGCTGCTCTAGAGAGTCAGCCATAGCTAGGCGATACTTGACGTTATTCGGCTCGCACTGGACAAGGTCGTTAAATAGCATGGTGGCTTGCTGATAGCGCCCTGCGCTGAAATGTTCCTTGGCTGCGTTGAACATCGTATCTGCGCCACTCGCTTTCACATACGTACACGACTTTTCTTGGGTGAGCAATGGGTTCAAATTCGCTGGATTAGAATCGTAATAGCCCAGGTACAGGTTAAGTACCGCACGGGCGTTATGGGAGTATGAGCCATGATAGCCATTGGTAAACCACGCTTGTTCCTGAGATTGAGGCACAATCTGTTCCAGCTTGCGACCTACATCATTGATGTTAACCCCATGGTTCGCCAGTCGAAGTGATTGGTTGTGGATGAAACCATAGTTATCGCGCTGCAGGGCAAGGTAGTGATTTACATACTCATTGGAAATAACCGGTGCGGAGTGCGCCGCCACAATATGGTCAACACGGTCACCGTAGTTAACCAGCATTTCAGCCAGATATTTTGACCACAATAAGCCGTCTCGCACTTTGGCACCCCGAAGTGTATAGAGGTTATGCATACCGTCGTAAGTCAACTCGCCAGTATTCAGGGAGCTATATTTCTCAACCCAGACGATCATGCCTGCCGGTGCTTCTGCGTATGGGACGTTGGTTATTTCGAAATCTACCCCGTCAATGTTGATTACTTTCGTGTCTTCTTGGACTTCTTCGGTCGGTAGGATGAGCGACATGTTCCCGCCAAAGGCACCTAGGCCAATTGCGCTGTCTACAATTCCGGTCTCGGATGGCGTCAATGTGGTGCCGTACTGATATTGCGAGCGGCGGTTCATGGCATTACCTGCAAGGATACCCTCGTCGATAAGCTCTTTGAGGAATCCGCGTGGGCCAATGACTGGAACCCCTTCTGGAAGCTTACCGTCTTCCCACAAACCACGTACACCACCGAAGTGATCAATGTGGTTATGGGAGTAAAGGACACCAGTTACTTTGACTTCGCCATTGATTTTAGGGAGGTGCGTACGGGCAAAGTCCATGGCATGTTGAACCGCTTCAACCGTTAGGGCTGGGTCATGAACAACATAACCATTGTCAGTGCGATAGAAGGTCAGGTTGGTGACGTCTGCCCCGCGGAGCTGGTAAACACCATCAGCGACTTGGTAGAGACCGTTCGCTAAGAAGTTTTGTGCAGCTTGATGATAAATAGAAGGATTGACAGTTTCCGGTACAGCATCAGCCGAGACATCAATTGCACCGTCGAGAAAAGCGTAGCGACGAAGTATTTCACCAGCAGGGTGATCACCAAATTCGGCAATCAGCCCATGTTTTTGGCGTTCAATAACGCTGCGATCGTCCCATGGTAGCTTTTTAGAGAACGCATTATTGGCAGCGATAGTGTGTTCTGAAGCAGGTTTACCTTTGTATTCGAGCAAGTTGCTGTAGTTGATGAGATGCTCTTCACCTTCACCGAGGTGGTTAGCGAAAGCACCAAAAGAAATGGCTGATATAACCGAGAATGCTAATAAAGATGTTTTCATAATAGAGACTTAGCTTTGGTTGTGGGTTTCAGAGAGCGTTAGTATCTATTGATATGAAATATGAATATAATCGGATTGGATAAATATGATATCTGAAAAACAGATATCATTAACATGACTGAAACAGGGTTGAATATGGTCGGACAAGGATTGGACTTAAATTTGCTGAAGGTTTTTTGCTCAGTAGTTGAAGCGGGCAGTATGTCGGAGGCGGCCAAGAACTTAGATATGAATCAGTCTGCAGTTAGTTCGGCCATGCAAAAGCTCAAGGATAGCCTTGGAGCAGAGTTGTTCATCCGTCAGAGTCGGGGAGTCAAGCCAACCGCTATTGCCATGTCGCTCTATCGTGATGTCTCTGTGGACTTGACGAAATTAAACCGAACCGTTGCGGGGATCACTGCGTTTGATCCTATGAGTTCAAAACGCCAATTTACGATTTCTTGTCCAGAATTTAGCAATACCGTGCTATTCAATCAGCTAAATGATCTAGTAAATCCTGATTTGAAGATTGTCTTTCATGATCAGCCCAGTAGTAGCGAGGCACTTATGCAGCAACTTCTGGATCGTGAGAGAGATCTGTTTATTGATGTGACAGTACCTGATCACCCCAGTGTTATGGCCCAGTCATTGGGCGTTGACCGTTCCTGTGTTATTGCCAGCAATAAGCACCCTAGGTTACAGGGAGAGGTAATTTCGTTGGAGCAATTTCTTTCTGAACCCTACGTCAAACTGAACAGAACGCGCGACCAATTGGCTGGGATAAGATGGCTGACCAAAGCACAAATCCATCGCTTGAATATCGTGTCTCACACCCAGTCTTTGTTTGAGTCTATGGTCACAGTGTCTCAGACAGAGTTAATTTCTACCTTGCCAATTTCTATGGCTGATCATTTTCAGGATATTCTCGGCCTGAAAATGTTTGATCTTCCATTTAGCAGCAGTCCGATTCAAATCTATTTACTTTGGCATAAAGCGATGGACGATGATCAAGGGCATCGATGGCTTCGGGAACGAATTCAATTGATATACAAAGGTTAAATGAGGGAGAAACTGTATTTGGACATAAAAAGACCCCCAATAATTGGTTGTCCAACTATTGGGGGTCAGTTCAATGCTGGCTTTTTTAGCTTTGATATAACGTTATTTACCTAGGTAGGCAAAACCTGTCATGAAAGCGGCTTCCTGGAACTGGCGTAGGCCTGTTGCACGGAATTCGATAGCTAGCGGGTTGCGTTTTAGCTTCTGTTTGATCTCTTGGCTAGAGATGAAGTCTACTTCAACACCGTCAATTAGCTGGATTGCAGCTTCAAGTTTGAAGCCAATTGCGCTGCCTGCAAACTTACCGCGGGTTTCACGAGTGCGGATCACAACACGGTCAATTTGGTAGTCATCCAGAAGCTTTTTGAAAGTCTGCTGGAAGTTACGCATTTGCTCATTGTCCATTGAGTCTTGCATGATGAACTTTTGAGCACGGCATTCTGGAAGATCGAACAGACCGTTACTCTTGGTAAGAAGGCAAATGACAGCCTCGTTGCTACGAAGCTCAACAGCACAAATTTTCATGTAAACACCTAATAATGTAGTTAGCAGGGTATTTTAGGCAAATGCGCAATAAATACCAGAAATTAAATGCCTCTCAACGCTAGTTGTACAGTGGTCCGTCAATTTCTAGCTGGGTTAGCAGCAAGCGGGCATCGAGTTCAAGCTGGTGGTAGCTAGGCTCCATGTGGCAGCATAGCTGGTAGAATGCTTTGTTGTGTAAGGGAGACCCTAATTTCTTACGAATAATACTACAAGGAGATCATGTTTTGGCTGTTTTTTGGTCATTATTTGGTCATTTTTTTTGATAAATACTGTATATAGATCCATACTTCAAGCTAAAGATTACCTTACGAGTTATGAGTAGCTGTGTCATGAATGGATCTCCGTGGTACAAAACTGTCTGGATCTACGACAGCAATTCAGATGGTCGCCAGTTCCCCATGGTCTATCTGGCTAATGGCGCTCCCGGCTTTGTGATCAATCAATATCTCTATGACTTGATGAAACGCGATGCCAGCCATAACGAGATGGAGGTGCAGACACGTGCATTATGCCATTTGTATGCCTTCACTTGCGCCCGATATGGTACCCGACCGCTGACAGATGCCGAGTCTGCAAACTTGGTTGCCGACTTCCTAGATGCAAAAATGTATGGCACCGATCATCATTGCGCCCGGCGGGCTAAGCGATACGACTGGTTACGCAACCTCGGGCTATTCTGGGAACCCCTCCTGTTCAGCAAGCGGACACAGGGTACATCGCTGACAACTTACGCCAATGCGATAACCGCGTTCGACAAGTGGCAACGCGTCTATCACGGCACCAACCGCCTCAGCCCCACTGAAACCCGCTTCATGAGTGCCTGGGAGCGCTTTCAGGACTTCAAACAGCGCAGTAAATGGGACATGTTGTTGCATCTAAATCGCAGCCGCTCTGGCACGGTACAGCAGCGCCAGGAGGCAATCCAGCGCCGACTGGACAGGTCGGCGCGGGGTCGTAAGCCCATCAAAAACATGAAGTCGTTCCCGCCGAACCGCATTGTTGAACTCATTGACAGCGCGGCTAACAACGTACGTGACAAGTTGTTGCTGTTGACGATGCTCGGCGGCAGTCTAAGACGCTCAGAACCCCTGCACCTGTTCTACTCCGATGTGGAGGGCGTCGATAGCATGGGTCAGGCAAAAATCCGGCTAGCCCATCCCGAGGTCGGAATGACCGAGTGGCTCGATGAAGACAATATCTCTCAGTCCGGCACCCGTGAGGAGTTTTTCAAGCGTTACTGGGCGTCGGTGAACCGCGATGTGCCGGAGACCCATCCGCTGCGTCATCTGGCGCCGCGCACGCAGCTCGACCGCCGCAATCAGGGCCTGCATAGCGGCTTCAAAGGGATGACACTTTCTGCTGGCGAGCAGAGCATGGTGGCAAATGGACTGGACGGCCGGGATTACGACGTCCATTACGTCTGGTGGTGCGATCCCCGTTTGGGGGCCTACTGGTACGATCTATTCCTTGAGTACGAGGCTAAATATCTGAAGCGGAATCCATTTACTGATGAACCGCTGACGTTGAGACACCCCTGGCTGTTCATAATTATCGAGCCGGGAGATAGATACGGCATGCCGTTGAGCATGACCGCCGTCAAGGCGATATGGCGCCGTCTGAAAAAGAAACTTGGCATCAACTACAAGTTGGGCTGGCATAGCCTGCGGCACTACTTCGGGTATTACTGCGCCAACGTTTTGGGTCTTCGCCTGGAGGAAGTACAGGTGCTGATGCACCACGGGCAGCCGACATCGACTGAGGTTTACTTCCACCTTTCCCATAGCAATGTGCGCGACTCAATCACCGAGGCGAATTTACGGGCCTCTGGACGGGAAGACTTACTTCCCAACCTGTTCCTTAAGGGAAGCCGGGTGCCAGATCTACCCGAGCACTGGACGAACGATTTTTACAACCTCTGGATGACCCAGATCGAAAAACTGAATACCCCGACCAACACCTTACCTGCCGTGGTCAGGCAGTCTTTGGAGGATGTACCACATGAAAGATAACATCTTACCTATATTGGAAAAAACCACCAAGATGACCGGCTACTGGAGCGGTAAAACTGTCCAGTTCAACGAAACAGACAAAGTGCTGTGCGATGACACCATGACGACAGCGGATGTTATTCAGGTGCTTACGGATTTCCAGCGGCATTGCCTACCGGGTTGGCTGGCTCATGATAAATCCTTTAGGTTCAACGGGCGTCTCGCTTGGGGCGACCTGCGCTGGGAGTTTCTGCCGGAATTTGCCAACGATGTATACAAAAGAGGTGGCTACATATGTCTGGCCCCAACCTTCAAAAACCTGGTCGAACGATACGGAAGTCAGGCCAATGCTGAGCAGGCTATTCGCCAGGCGTGGCAGACGTCGGCCTGGGGAGAGGGAGCAGCGAAAGCGATACGGTTCGGTGGCGGTACAACCCTTTTAGGTGCTCATGCCACCTTGCTTTTGCCAACCAACACATTGGCCGACTATGACCGGGACAACTTGCTGGCCGACTTGATGCTGATTCACAATACCGATAATACGAAGTTCATACCTGAGGGTGAAAAAGTCAGGCATATCCAAGAAAATAAGGCTCTGTTTATGACAACGCGTGATGCCTTGATGTCCTCTGCAGCCGGTGCGGCGTTCCGGCGTCTAGCGCCTGATGTAGCTCAATACCTGTCCATAAACAATGCAGCAAGACATTGGGATTGGTGGCCACGGTTTCAAACGGCGTGCAGCCAGTGGCTGCTCCTCGGCGCTCTGGGGGGACGTTGGCTGATGCCGTTAAACGCCAGTACGGTGACGCCAGATCTGACCTCCCTGCGTAAGGAGTTAGGTCGGCAATTCGAATGGGATGTTCTCGATAACGACGAAAGGATGTGGACATCGCGCTGGCTGAGCAAGGTCTACGCCAGTAGTACTCTGCGCGATATCGACGATACGCCGGAACTTATCATGGATATCGTGCCGTATCCTAAGATTGGGAACCATGAGTCTGTAAAGACTGTTGCTTCGGTTCTTAAAGCGCACCGCAACACACCGCCTTTTCCCACACATCTGCTGGAACATCAGCACCGCAACGCGCTGACTGCCTTCAAGAAATACACCCCAGGTTGGGCTAGATCTAACTTGTCCGCTGACTGGGCTAGTTTCTTCACTCTGTGGGACCGTGCACAACCAAACTTGAGCGTTGGTAGACGCAGGATGATTGCGAGCCTAATTGAATGGGCCCTACCACTTGAATTGGGTCCCTGGGATATCACCCCGATTCATTTGAATAATGTGCATGCACCCGGTGATACAACCACGTTCCATCAATACCTTAAGCAACGCCAGAATGCGACGGGTAACCCGGAATCTCAAATCGCAGCCACTCTCTGGAGCTTTACTGCGAAGGTATTTAAGGATGTTTGTAACCTAGCCAAATTGCCGAGCATCGAACCGGATCTGACCGTTCCGGAAGAGCCGGTAGACCCGTTTCAGGATTTGCCGCAGATATTAAAGCGCTCCAACCACAATAGGAAAACCCGTAAAACCCCGCGTAGCCGCCTGTTGACCGAGTTGCAGGAAGCCCTCGTCGATGAGTTGCTGGGACTCCAGTCCGAGCAACGTGAGGTATACCAGCCACAAAAGGATGAACATGGCAATATCCTGCTAGATGATGACGGACAACCGTTGCTGGCTGACCAGCCGACCACCATCACCGTCCAGGTGCCGACCTTCGACTGGGCACGGCAGCAAGCAGAGGCTATAACTGACGCGTATAAATCCCGGGCTCCCGACTGGTATCAATTCGACGATGAATGGCACTGGAACCCGTCAACCGCCGTGGCGCTGGCCCTGTTGTTGTTGATGCCGTTGCGCGGCAAGCAGGTGCGCTGGCTCGATCAGGGCCTGATGGATAGTGAGGTGTTCGACTTTAGCACAGGCCGCATGATACCCAATGAGCAT
The DNA here is from genome assembly GCF_014349205.1 of Photobacterium sp. BZF1. NCBI lineage: Bacteria > Pseudomonadati > Pseudomonadota > Gammaproteobacteria > Vibrionales > Vibrionaceae > Photobacterium > Photobacterium sp. BZF1. The sequence continues at coordinate 85,194 of NZ_JACSOF010000001.1, read as the reverse complement.
TCGCTGGCTGCCTTCCGCTACGCTGATGGCTCGGACCAAGAGGCGTATTACGGCTCGGCATCCGGGACGATTCAACTGCACCCGGACGAGATGGATGGCGCTCTCGAACCAGTAATCTGGGCTTCGACAAACAAGACTGCGCTTTGGGACGGGTGCAAAAAGACCGGCTATGCGTTGCCTTGGCCGGATGGCCAGTTGCTGATGCTTAGCGACGACAGCGACCTGCAGAAGCGTGGCCAGCACCTAGCCCGGGTGTACGAAGTGCTACGTTTCCAACACTTGTACATGGCCCAACACGACCCCGATCCGAGCCCCATCTCGTTTTATCACGTGGCCTCAGACAGCAGGTTGGTGCCCAGCGACGACGACCTGCGCCAGCAGTTGCCCTGGTTCGTACCGCTGTGCCGCCAGTTAGGCCACAAGGAGATTACTGTCACTTGGCCGGACGGCACGAAACACCGCACCGCGCAGCCGGTCTCCCCACAGCAGATTGAAAAGCTATACAATGCGCTATGCGTACATGTGGAGCGTAAACTGCGCAAGGATAAGCGCCTGAGCCGCTTAGCGTTGACCACGAAGGTTGAATCAGGTGACACCAAAGCTGTAGAAAGGCGCCGCGCCAAATACGACATCCACTCGTTGCGCGTGGCCGGTATCAGTCGCCTGATTGAACTCGGCATTCCGGCACACTTGGTGTCAGAGTACATTGCCGGGCATGCCACTGTGATTATGACCCTGAGATACTTCCAGACCACGCCGATGTACATGCGCAAGCAGCTAATGGAAGCCTTCCTGCGGGGGGATTTGATCGATGGGATTGAATCCATCACCGAGCGGCTGGCTGAGATGCAGGAGGTCAACTCCCTACTGCCCCCTGCTGAACGGGTACGCCAGCACGTGACTGACCTGCCTCTGGATTTTGCTGCACTTGCACCGGTTGAAGGCGGTGTGTGCGTTATGGGAGGTAAGGGCTCGCATTGTGATATTTGCGCCACCACCATCCGTGAAACGGATACAGCCGGCAAGCTGGTGACTGAATACACAGAACAACTCGGTGGCTGTGCAGGCGGGCGCTTCTATCGCACCGGCCCTGATTTTCTGCTGCAACAGGCATTGGAGGCTAACAAGTTGATGGTGTTGTTGCGTCGCAAGGCCCGCGAGCGCAAGCAGACACAGGAAAGCCTTCTGGCGCTGAGCAGGCAGATCAACACGCTAAATCGCGAGATAGAGGGTGGCAATTTACCTCATGGGGATCTGGCACATACTCGTTCACGTTACGACCGACTGGTGATTCGACGGAATACAGCAAAAGACCGGCTGGCTGATCAAGATGAGTCGCTGGCACCAGTGGTGTTGCAATGGTATCAGCGATGGAAGGACTTCACCGACTCGCAGGCTCTGTCAGAGGAGTTGGGTGCTCAACAGGGAACAGGGCAGATGGTAGTGATTGGTGATAGCGAACAGATCGATTTCAGCTCTGTAGTCGCGTCAGGCAATGATTTCGGTTTGGCTAGAACGGTAATGGAGCAGATGCTGTGTTATGTCCGCACCGGCCAAGAGCTACCAGAGGATTGTCGACACTTGGTGAAGGACTTCCTTAATCGCATCTTGGCCGCCGAGGCCCCGGAGTTAATGTTGCCGTTTAATCAGCCTCACACGGCGGCAGAAGAGACGATGAAGGTAGCTACACTTGCCAGTATCGTATCAGCCACGTTCGGCGATGAGCAGGCCCAGGCTTGCGCTGAGGGACTGACGCATCTGGGATTCGACGACAATCTGAAGCAAGGAATAAGGAATGTGTGTGAGCAACCCGCCCTAGCGCTCCCTGATGACCAGGGTCGGTTCAACAACCTGCAGCAGATCCGCATCAACGTGATAGATCACGACTCCTCTATTTCCGACTAGATGGATACGCTATGAACACTCTACCCGACCTGAGTCCGAGCGCTGAGCAGATATACCTGCAGATTATGACTGGCGCGGGCCCGAAGCTGAAGGCAACGCTGAAAATGGCCAAGAAGGCGTGTGACTTGATCGCCGACAGCGGTAACAAAATGAGTTATGCCACTATCGCCAGATTGGGTCAGGAGCATTTTGGTGGCCCAGCCTACAGCACCATCGCCAACTCCAATTCCAAGGCGAAGCCCTACATCGACTTGCGCATCAAGGAGTACCAGGCTGCGTACCCGGTTAAGACCCCGAATATCAAGGCTACGTTGGGTACGCGCACCATCGACGTCAGCGCATTAGACCCGTCTACGCGGCGTATGGTAATGGATCTGCAACAGCGTAACCAGTTGCTCGAAGGCATACAGAAAGATCTAGAAAAGCGGGTGCTCCAGGAAACACGGCAGGCTCCGCACGACACAGCGCAAGCAATCACCATGGGGGTTGATCCGGTGACAGGCGGTCTGCCGGTCCCTGAACGCACAGGAAAGCAGGTAACGGGCTCGACCCCGGCTGTATTGCCGGACAGTGCCAGCCAGGCATACCCCCGCGAGGTGATTAAGGTGATCCGTCGCCTGCTAGAAATGGTTGACCCGGATGATCCTGACCGGCAGGAAGCCACGGTGCGTTGGAGTCAGCACCAAGGACAGCCTTACTTACTGGGTGAAACGGAAATCGAAGAAGCGGTATTGGTCACCGAAACAGAACTGCCTGTTCTGGCTGCATGGCTGGAGAAAGCTGATGAACATCAATGAGGCCATCACGGCTTTCAAGAAGTGGGACAAGGACAACAAGGAAGCGACAGGTGAGGTAGTATTGGCCAAGCACCAAGAGCTTTTCACTTTGTGGGCTTCATCGCTATCAACAGAGGATGCCTTACAGATAGTGATCCAAGCGTATGAGCGATTGAAACCCTCACCGACAAAGGGGTACGCGGGCGTGCAACTTTGGCAGGCCTATCGGGCTTCCAAACAGGGTGATGATTGGCTGCCTTACGTCAACGAGAAAAATCCAAGTGAGTTGAACAAAAGTTCGATGGCTGCGGAAATGGAGGCAACCCGTAACCTGTTTCGGTCGAAGAAGGATCGGATCGGCGTCGAACAAAGCCCGATCATCATTGACCTCAACCACCTGGAAGAGGAGCTCCGGAATCTCGGTATCCTAGGGAGTTTGGTTCCTGGCGCTATTGGCAGTAACGGCGAGTCAGTTTTGGAGGAGATACACAGCAGTTCACAGGTGATAACAGCCTTGCGACAGGAACTGAAAGTCACCAAGACGGCCCTTGCAACTGCAATAACGCGGGCTGAAAAGGCAGAGAATAAACTTGAGGCTTGCCAACGCGAAGGTGTAGATGAGATGGCCCGGGCACTGGATACCTTGAAGAGAAACCCCCTATGACCGAAATGAAACCCTTCACCGGCGATGTGCGTGTTACCTCTATCCGAGGCGTCAAAGGAGAGTTCACCACCTTCATTGCTGTTGCATCAGACAAGCGTGTTTCAACCGGTCAATTTGCCCGTTATGTGGTCAAAGCCAGCGCAAGCCTGCTGAATTACGAAAAGGTAGAAGAGGGCCAGAGTTGGTTTGTTGGTGGAGTCGTAACGCGTCAGGCGCGTACTGTCCGGCATAAAACGGAAATCAGGGAATATTATCTTGAGCCGGATGAAATTTATCTGAAACGGCCCGCTGGCCCACATATAGTCTGGCACCTGCAGAACTATCGGGTTCGAATCAAGAATAAGATGGTTAAGGTGTATAGAGGCATCAGTAGTGTCAAGGCCAACGCGTTATGGGAGTGCTTTGGAGAAGACCTTTTTACCCTGTTAGACAATGGTGACGTCGCTGGGCTCATGGGATGTACCAAAGTGACGATCACCGAGCGGACGGCCAACATCCTGGTTCAGGGTTGGGCGCAATACGGTGATAGTGAAGTCTTCAAGTGGCTTGGTAAGCGTGGCTTTGACCGCCAGACCGGGGAAATGGTCTATGAGTTTCACGGTGAAGACGCTATTAGGGCTATCGAAGAAAACCCTTACCGACTCGCTGTGTTCTCTCCAACAGACTGGCTTAAGGTCGATAAGTTTGCCCGGAAGAACTTCTCGGTTGAGCGCGACGATTCGCGCCGTATACGTGCAGGCATTGAGAGCGCCCTCTGGGATCTGTTTACCGATGGTGGTCATACCTGCTGCACCCAGGAAACTCTCACAGAAAAGCTTCAGGAAAAGCTGGGTGTTGAGCATGACCGCATTGCTCTAGCGAAGGTGTTAGGGTTGCTCACTGACCGTTACCAGTTCACCTCTGACGGACTGGTGCGCCTGATGGAACCGGCCGTTATGGAGCAGATTGTTGCACAGCGTATCACTGACCTGATTAAGGGGCCGATGTCCCTTCCCCTGAACGCTGCCCAAGTCGACGATGTAATCGCTAATTTCGAGCAGCAGAAGACAGATGAGTTACGCAGAAAAGACGTTTTTAATCAATATGATATATTTGAACTCAACAAAGAGCAGCGCCTCGCTGTGACGACGTGCCTGTATAATCGTTTCTCTGTAATCACAGGAGGGGCTGGCGTGGGTAAGACTACCGTGTTGGAGGCGCTGTACGCTTTATTTGATAAGGTCGGGTTCAAGCGAATCCAGATGGCCCTATCTGGTCGGGCTGCAAAACGTATGACCGAGACGACAGGGGAGCGCAGCCGAACCATTGCCGGTTACCTGAAGCGCTTCAAGTGGCGTCGGATGGTGGCCAAGAATAAGATACTCAATATGCCACCGGAGCAGACATTCCTGGTGCTGGATGAGACCAGTATGATTGATATCCACAGCATGTATCAGGTGATCCGTCACACGCCACCGCAAGTACGGATCATCCTCATTGGCGACCCTTATCAACTCCCTCCGGTTGGGCCAGGGCTAGTCTTGCAGGATTTGATCACACCTCGTGACGGCAACCCGCCAAAGATCCCCTGTGTTGAGTTGTCGGTAGTTAAGCGTCAGGGCGCTGATAGTCTAATCCCCCGTTTTGCAAAGCTAGTACGACGTGGCAAGGGTCAGTGGGTAGACATCGTCTCGAGTGAACCGAACGATGATATCTCGTTCGTTGAGTGCGAAAGAACCGAGATCAACCAGACTGTCCTTCGCCTGATGAAAGACGATCCAAATAACACACAGATCCTCTGTGCGACTCGGGGTTCTAAGCCCACGAAGCAGGAACTAGCAACTAAACAGGGCATCGAGAAGATCATGAAGCGCCCTGGTTCTGCTGAATTGAACGCACTTGCGCAGCGGATGTTCAACCCAAACCCCGAATCGCTAGATGTTCAGGACTACGAAGGTAATTGGATGCGGACAGGACTGCGCCGGGGCGATCCTATCATGTGCATAGATAATTTGTATGAACGAGGATTGCGCAACGGCGACACGGGTCGCATTACAGACGTTTACGAAACTCCCAAACTGGTCAAGCTAAAAGTTGAATATGCCGACGAAGAAGACGTGACTTTAGGTGCAGACGCAAAAGAGATCGAGGTGCTGAGCTTTGGCCAGATAGAGTGGGATGATGGTAAAACCCGAGAAGTCATCGAGCAGGACGTGGCACACTTCACCCTGTCGTACTGCATTACGGTGCATAAAAGCCAAGGCAGTCAGTACCCGAAGGTGATCATCCCGGTAATTAAAAGTCAGATCTTGGATAGAACCCTGTTATACACTGCCATCACCCGTGCCAAGGTCAAGGTGATTCTGGTTGGTGACAAGGATATAGCTCGTAAAGCGACTATCGAACAACCTCACGCTTTCCTGCGCTGGGTACTACTTGCGCGCTCGGTTCAGGCATTGCTGGATGCTGAATTGGATGGTAAAGCGGAAACCAAGTAAGCCGTCCCAAACCTTTTTAGAGTCTACTTGTTTATTGTCTCTCGACTGTAAGATGTCGTGAAATTGATGAGATGGACTCGTAATGCGTAGATGTCAATTCATAAAGTTACGAGTTCTCCTTTTTCTTGAAAGCTATATAGAATGGGGGTTACGAACGCACACAGTTAAACTCGTAAAAAAAGTGGTCTCCCTTTCTGGTACTCTTTTTCTCTGATATGAGCAAGCTCATGCACCACGATCATACGCAGTAATGGCAAAGGAGCCTGCTTAAAGATAGTTGAAACCCGTATCTCATTTTTGGCTTTGAGTTTGTTGCCGTGAACACGCGAAACGAAGCTGTGCATTCCCAGTGCATGGTTAACCATGTGGATCTTGCCGTCGTAAGCCACTTTGCTGACAGGCGATGACTTCTTCAGGTATTGGTTTTTCAGCTCAATCACATAATCGTAGAGCGCTTTCTCTGACTGGATAGTATGTTGCTCTGGGTATTTCTTTAATAGATAACGTTTTAGGTTCCCTTGCTCGACCAGTTGGCTGACTTGGCCAATGAGTTGATCAGGGTAGCCTTGGAGGTATTTTAGTTTTTGCATTTATGCAGCCAGATATTACTCAACAAGGGAATTGAGCCGCGATTTTAAACATTTTGTAAGATCTGGGCAATCACAGGCTAGGATTGGGACAATAAGAGACACTAAAATAGAAGAAAAAGGAGGCAAAAATGGAATTACGTTTACCCCCACCTTTGGTGCTGCTCATTACCCTTGGTTGTATGTATGCCCTTGCTCAATATTGGCCACTTTACACTTTTTCATTTTCGGCCCAGATGTTGATTGTTCTAGGGTGTTGCTTGTTAGGGACATTCCTTGGTTTGGCTGCGGTGTGGTCATTTTCCAAGGCCCGAACCACGATTGACCCCCGTTTCCCCAATAAAACATCCAAGTTAGTAACATCAGGTATTTACCGCTTTTCACGTAACCCTATGTACCTTGGCTTGTTGTGCTTTATATGTGCGGCGTTTGTCTATCTTTCGGCACTTAGCCCTTTGCTCATGGTCGTGCTATTCGTCTTCTATATGAACCATTTCCAGATAGCGCCTGAAGAAGCAGTATTGCAAGCAATGTTTCAAGAGAAGTTTGAACAATACTGCCAACAAGTTAGACGTTGGTGTTAAGTCAGTGAGTGCAAATGAACTGTCAGGTCTTATTGGTTGGGGCGTTTGATATATGCACTTGGCGTACTTCCCGTTTGCTTGCGGAAGAAACTAACAAATGCGCTGTCGCTGGAAAAGTTCAGTTCAAAAGCAACGGTCGAGACCGGTTTGTTCTCAGACAGAAGTTCTATCGCCTTCATAAGACGCCATTGTTGGCGCCAGGCTTGATAGGGCATACCTGTTTCCCGAGAGAAAATTCGTGATATGGTTTTTTCACTGGCTCCTATCGATAGGGCTGTTTCATTCAGTGGTAGCGGAGAATGACCTTCTTTATCTAGTTTGTTCAACCATGCCTCCAGCCTTTTGTCTGAAGGTATAGGCAACAACAAGCTTTCATCAGGGGCTGCTTTGAGTTCTTGCCAAAATAATTCCACCAGTGCTTTTTGCTCTAAATAAGGCATATCCCAGGGCCAAAAAGCCATTCTTTCAATCAGTTCGCGCAGCAGTGGGTTGACGTCCATGATCTTGATTTGGTCACCATGCCGTTCTAAGTGAGAGACATCGAAATACACCGAACGGTAGGCGACAACATTGGTCATGACGGCACAATGGCGAACACCCGCTGGAATCCAAGCTGCGCGAGTAGGCGGTAAGATACACTGCTGATTTTCCAACGTAATACTCATAGAACCAGAAGGGGCGTAGAGCAGTTGGGCTTTCTGGTGGCTGTGCATGCCTGAGTCATGGCGGCCAATACTCGCGGCAATGCCAACAACTTGGCTGTTAATTGTGTCTGGGTTGAATCTGTCTTCTTCGGTGATAAGAGCCATATTGGTGAGATTACAGCTTGGGCCTTGGTTGAATAATAGCGAGAACAAGAGGTTAAGTACACGGGTGACTTCAGCCAGCTACTCAGGCTACTAGGGTATAAACTATGGAGATAGCCGGATGCAATGAGGAGTAAACATGAGTTATGTCCATGGTATCCACCTTGAGGTTGAGCGGTTAGATGATTTGGTCTTTATGGAGCTGAAAGCTGTCGGTACCTTAACCCATGCCGATTATGAAAAGATAACGCCATTGATAGAAGACGCTTTAGAAGGGATCGAGAACCCAATCGTCAATGTGTACTTTGATGGCACCGACTTTGAAGGATGGGATCTACACGCAGCCTGGGACGACCTGAAGCTTGGCCTCAGGTTTGGTCGAAAATTCAATAAAGTGGCTATTTATGGTAACCAACACTGGCAAGAAGTGATGAGTAAAGTGGGGAGCTGGTTTGTCAGTGGGGAAGTGCTTTATTTTGAAGACTCTTTAGAGGCAATTAGCTGGCTACGAGAAGAATAAAACAGGCATGAAATAAGATAGCGTTACCTAGTATTGCGTCTATGTTTACATTAAGATGCTGATAGTTTTGGGGAAAGCTAAGCAGACCCTAGTAAAAAGATAAATTTCGCTACAGGTATGGTGAAAATGAAAAGGAATGTAATTGCGTCTGGGGTTTTGTTGTCGCTATTTTCTATGCAGGCATGGTGCAGTGAGAGCGCTAATGTACAAGCTTCATCAAAGAGTGTAGAAGTGCCTGTTGTTCAGGAGCCCGGTTTCCAATATTTTGTTGGCCTTCGAGGTGGTGGCAATTTGCTCGGTAATGATGACACCGCCTCCATCTCTACCGGAAATATTGATTCTGATGATGGGGACTATGGCGTTTTTGGTGGATTAGACTTGGGTGTTTACATGCCTAACGATCGCGGGCGTGTGTATTACAGCTTTGAGTACCACTCTACAACGACTCAGTTTGATGGTCAGGACGCCTATGACACTAATGTTGGTTTACACCTTTTAAGTGCTGATCATATTTTCCGCCCGCAAGGCTCTGTAAGGCCTTTTGTTGGTTTGCATATTGGTTATGCCTTCGCAGAAACCGATTCTGATTTTTCAGATAATTATGATGAAAGTGGCATTGTATTCGGCTTTCAAGCCGGTTTGGGTTGGGATGTCATGGATGATCTGGGCCTAGAGGTTGGCTTGCGCCATACTGTTCTTCCTTCAGACCGACGTTCTTGGCAGGCAGAAAATAGTGCCGGTGAGCCTGTGACCGTTGAAACGCAGCTCAAAGGGGTGACATCTGCCTATCTTGGCGCCACCTATCGTTTTTAATGGTTCACTGGATAGCTTGAGCGGTTTACTCAGGAATTTAGCTGCGTATAATGCCTTGCCGCAACCAGAATCAGTAAGGACTTCAGTTTGAAGCTATTTGTTAGAGATCTTACCGTCATCGATGCCTCTTACCTTTGCCAACAACGAGGTATGGTAGGGGAGAGTTGGATTCTCGATGTGGTGATGTCGGGCGAATTGAATGAAATGAGCATGGTGCTCGATTTCAGCCGGGTAAAAAAACAAATCAAACAGATTGTTGACGAATATGTTGATCATCGATTGATTGTCCCGAGCCAAAGCGATGCAATTCGTACAGCAGCAACCAAACCGGGTTACGCTACCGTTGATTTGTTGCGTGGAGACAAAAGCCTTCACCTGCACTGTCCAGAGCAAGCATATTGCTTTATCGAAGACAGTGAAGTCACTATCGAGTCTGTCACACGCCATATCTATAAAGTACTCGAAGGAAAGCTGCCAGAGAATGTACAAGGGTTGGAGCTAACGCTTCGCCACGAGCATATCCCAGGACCGTTTTATCACTACAGCCACGGTTTGAAAAAACACGATGGTAACTGTCAGCGAATTGCTCATGGCCACCGTTCACCGGTTGAGTTAGTGATTAACGGTCAGCGAGATACCGCTTTGGAGCAACAATGGGCTGAGCGCTGGCAGGACATTTACCTTGGTAGTACCGAGGATGAATGCGTGTTGAGCGAGCTTAACTTGAGCTCACTTGCTGCAAATGTGACTGAGCAAACTCACCATGCATTTCGCTACACAGCGCCGCAAGGAGAGTTTGAGCTAGCGATTGCCCGTAGTGATGTTGAGATGATAGATACCGATACGACGGTTGAGTTGCTTGCCCAATATATTGCAGAACAGGTGAGTACCTCTGTAGCATCAGGCTCAACCATTGAAGTTATTGCCTATGAAGGTGTCGGTAAAGGTGCGATGGCATCGGCTCATGGTCAAATGAAGCGTTAATTTGTCCTAAGACGTTCGTTAAAGCAGATTTCATTAAAAGCCCCATCAACATGATTGTTGATGGGGCTTTTTTGCTAATTAGAGTTGGTCTTCTATAGGAAGCAGTCCAGCAAACCAGGCTGAGAAACGAAGGAATAGCCCTGAGTCAGGTTCTTTCCGCTTTATAATTCCGCTTACATCATTGTGCCACTCAAGGTTACCTGATTCATCCAATGCTAAGCGGTATGTGTTTTTCTTTAGGTTTCTGTCTACTTGGCGATATAACAGCTCACCGAACTCACTTGATTCAATCAACACCCCCATTTCCGTATTCAGGTAGGCAGAGCGGGGATCGAAGTTAAAGGAACCGACGAACAGCTTTTTGCGATCGATAATAAAAGTTTTTGCATGCAAACTGGTTCGGGAGCTACCCAACCATGAGCGTTTTTTCTTAAGGCTAGGATCGACCTTAACTTCATACAATTTGACTCCACCGGCGAGCAGGGGCTCTCGGTACTTGGCGTACCAACCATGAACCGCAAATACATCATTGGAGGCGAGAGAATTAGTAATTATCGTGACATCGATACCCTCATCAACGGCTTGGACAAGGGCATCAGCTCCTTGTGATGTTGGTACAAAATAGGGTGATACCAGTAAGAGTTCGCTGTCAGCTTGCTCAAGGATCGCGCCCAGTTGGTGGAGCATGAGATCGGTGTCTTCGGGTGAATACACTTTCGAGGGAAGGTCATAGTGTACTTCAGCTTTTCCCCAGTAAAACTCTAGTGTTTTATTTTTAATATGATCCGTGAGTGGAAGTTTAGCCATCGACTCCATATATTCGGAGTGCTTAAAGTCACGCTTGAGTTCAGTTTCCCATTCGAATACTTCTTCTGGTGTTGGCTTGGGCTGGGGTTGTACCAACGACTCAATAGGTATCGCAGGTTTACTGTTCCAATAGAGATCAAACTGAACGGAAATATCTGTAATGGCATCACCGACCATAAGAATATCAAAGTCACCAAAGTCAATGGCGCTGTTTGCTGCGAAGTATTCATCGCCGATATTCCGTCCTCCAGTAATGGAAAAAGCATTATCGGCAATTAAGGCTTTATTGTGCATTCGGCGATTGAGCCTGTCGAAGTCACTGATGAAACCAAAGATGCGTGACTTTCTGTTAACGAAAGGGTTGAACAGGCGAATTTTAATATTCGGATGACTCGACAATCTAGCGAGTGACGTGTCGTTACGTGACTGCATGTCATCCAGTAAAATCCTTACTCGCACACCTCGCTCGGCGGCTTGGTAGAGAGCGTAAGTCATCAGTGAACTGGTACTGTCGCTGCGGTAAATATAATACTGAAGATCTAGACTATGCTCGGCACTATAAATTAATGCCAACCGGGCCAGAAAAGCCTCTTGACCATCACCAAGCGGATAGAAACCGGTTAGGTCTGCATAGTCATCAAGGTAAGGCTTAACCTGACGCCCTAGCTCGGTTTGTGCATCGAATGGAATAGTATATGTTGGCGTTTTTTCTGCTTCAGGCAACGATGAGCAACCAAAAAATGAAATAAATCCGACAACAAGAGCAAAGTATTGAACAAAGCGCAGCAAGTTAATTCAAACCTTATAGTTATAATCTTCTCTAAACATAAGTTTTAATTGTAGTTATTACCTTGCGTATTGCCTAGCGACAGACTCGAAAACTGTGCTAGAACTTTGGCTAAAATCGTAACAAGAAGCCACATTTTGAGTTCGACCTCACAAATTTCTATATGCATAAAGGTTTTGCGCTTTTATTAAAATTCATTGATAAACTGATGATAAATTAATCTTGTTCGGATATTTACTTTCCATTTGGCCTATTTTTTAGTGATTAATTCTATTTAAGGGGGCTCTATCTAGGTGTTTGATGTTTAATAAGGTATTCCAATGTGCATCAACTTACGTATATTAAAGTTAAGTCCATAAAGTGTGCTTCAGCACAATGGGATGAAGTTTTAGACCGTGGTATGTAATTTTTAAAAGGAGTTATGGTTATGGCTAAGCGTGTATCAAATAAGCGTATTAAAGAAATCCTAGATAATGCAAAAGAGAAGAAATAAACCTTGAAAGCCTCCACTCCGGAGGCTTTTTTTACTTCATAATATGCCAGTTATAAAGCCTGGCTCAAGGAAACAACCAGCAATGCGGCCATCGCGATATTGAAGTATTTCATCTTGGTTGGGTGCTGAATAAGAGATTGCAGCTGCCGCCCGGCAAAGGTCCATATGCTGACTGAAGGGATATTAACAACAGCAAATACCAATGAAATGAGCGCTATCCCACGCCAGTCTGATGTGGTGTTATATACGCTGACAGTCGTGATTGCCATTGTCCAACCTTTGGGGTTAACCCACTGAAAACCCGCAGCCGAAAAGAAAGTCATAGGTTGGTATTGGGTTGTATTAGAAAAGGCCGGTTTACTTTTTGCAATCTTAAACGCTAAGTAAAGTAAGTACATGACGCTAACAACTTGCAATATCTGATGCAATATCGGGTAACTCTGGAACACACCGACTAAACCAATCCCCACTAGAATCACCATGAAGCTAAAGCCAAAGATGATCCCCATCATATGGGGTATGGTGCGTAAAAAGCCGACATTCGCACCCGAGGTCATTAACATAATATTGTTAGGCCCAGGGGTAACTGTCGAAACAAAAGCAAATGTAACAAGTGCAATGAGGTGTTGGTATTCCATAATGTTGCCTAGTTGGTCTGTTCATCTTTAATCTGTATATTAATGAAAGAGGCAGGCAATTTTGTGTCTAACTTTGCTTGATAAACACCTAAATCACAATAAAGTTGCGTGATGGATAGATTTGACGAAAAAATATTGCAAGAGCTACAGCGGGATGGCCGATTAACCAACGTTGAGTTATCTCAAAGGGTAGGGTTGTCGCCATCGGCGACACTCAGGCGCGTTCAGGAGCTCGAGAAGCAAAAGGTCATTACCGGTTATAAGGCGATCTTAAACCAGACCAAAATGGGGGTAGGGTTTGTTGCCTATGTAAGTGTTGGATTGGCTAACCACAGCAAAAAGTCGCAGTTGGACTTCGAATCCCATATTTGTTTGGCTAAGCAAGTCGTGGAGTGCCATAACATCACGGGTGCGAGTGAGTACCTGCTAAGGGTCGAAACTTCAGATCTGAATGCTTACAAGCGCTTTCATGCAGACGTGCTGGGTGAGATCCCTCAGGTAAACTCGATTAGTACCATGGTAGTGATGGACACGCCAAAAGATAATAGAGGCTAAAAAGGGCACGAATCGTGCCCTATAGAGATGGTGAGGTGGTTATTCGTCTCCACCGAAGTCAAAGCCGCCGTCATCACCGCCACCACCGAAGAAGTCGTCTTCGCTGCTGAAACCATTGTTGGCTAGTGTGTCGTCAAAGTCGGTATTTTCAAAGCCATCGCTACCAAAGCCTGCATCACCGAAACCGGCATCGCCAAAACCTTCACTGCTGCCACCCAGTCCATCGGTACCAAAGCCGCCTGTGTTGTCAGTGTATTCTGAAGCAAAGCTTGAGGAATCATCCAAGAAACCACCGCTGCTTTCTTCTGCGCCAGAGCTCGCTAATGCATCATCTGCAGGAGCTTCTTCGGCTGGCGTGTCTGTAGCTTGTGCATCCGTTGAGGCCATGGCATCAGCTGCCGGGTCATCATTGTTGAACAGCATATTGCTGATCATGTTACCAGCTACCATACCCACAGCAACGCTGGCTGCCGTTTGCATAAAGCTACCAAAGGCACTTGGTTGGTGGGTTGGTTGTGGCGGTTGAGGGGCAGGGCGGTTGCCACCCATCATCTTGCTTAGTGCGCCTCGGTTAGCTTCAGATTTGTGGTGCTCAACGCACTTCTCAAGGTACTCATTCTTTTGCTTGAGTTCTTTCAACGCCATTTCTTGCACAAGAACAGCTTGGGTAAGCTTGTAGACTGCATCATCCTGTGCGCCGATTTCATTGTTGATCAAGCTTTCTGCTTCTGCATCCTTGGTTTTATTTGGGCTTTGCTTCAGTTTGTTGGCGACATTCTGAATCAGCTCTTTTTCTTGTGGTGTCATGATTTACCTTCTCATTGAGTAGCACGTCATTATGCTTTGTTTTTATGACATTCATCCTAGCGCATGGTTCCTGTTTCGATCTGTAACCATGCGTAAAAAATGTTGCTGAACGGTTGAAATGCATACAAAAAATCCGGCAAATAGCCGGATTTTGCATTTATTTGACATTGAGATGGTTATTGGCGAATGCCTTCAACATGAAGTTCGATATCGGCATAGCTTGAAGAGCCCATTACTTGAATACCAAAATCTTTAAACTCGATACGGGTGGTGCCAGTGAAACCGGCGCGGTAGCCACCCCATGGGTCTTCACCTTCACCAATGAATTGGGCATCAATGGCAATAGGTTTGGTTTGACCGTGCAGGCTTAGCTCACCAAAGATGGTCATCTCGCCATTGCCTTTTGGCTCTACTTTGGTTGAGGTAAATGTTGCAGTTGAGAACTTACCCGCATCAATAAAATCGGCACTGCGTAAGTGCTTATCACGCTCAGCATGGTTACTGTCAAGGCTGGTGGTATCAACATTCACTTTTACTTTAGAAGCTGACAAGTTTTGTGGATCGTAGCTAAACGTACCGTCAAAAGTATTAAAACGACCTTTGATGAAGCTATAGCCCAGGTGATCGACTTTGAAGTTGATAGAGGCATGAGCACCTTTTGTATCAATGGCGTAATCAGCCGCTTGAGCAATACCTGAAACAGATGCCGCTGCCATTAGTCCCATGGCGATGATGTGCTTTTTCATTTACTTTACTCCCAACATTTTTTTTAGGGTGTTGTCTTTATTTATGAAGTGGTGCTTGAGCGCCGCGAGGGCATGCAAGCTAGCGAGTCCGATAAGGGCAAAGGCGAGGTAATAGTGCACCTCTCCTGCAATATCTGCTTGGTTAGGGAATAACTCCCCCATAGACGGTACTGCGAACCAGTCGAAGACTTCGATTGCACGTCCATCGGCTGTTGAAATGAGATAGCCAGACATGAATATACAGAGAAGCAAAATGTAGATGAGGCCATGTGCCATTTTTGCTGCAGCGATTTCCCATGCCGCGCCTTCAATTGCTGGTTGTTTTTTGACGTGCTTCCATATCAACCTGAAGAGCGTTAGCAGAGCAAGGCAGATGCCGACTGATTTATGCCAGTGGGGAACAGGCTTATACCACTGCGAATAATAATTGAGGTCAACCATCCACAAGCCTACTGCAAATAGCCCTATCACGGTGAGGGCTGTAAGCCAGTGAATGAAGATGGATAATCCATCGTATGTCTTTCTGTCCTTGTTCATCTTGTTCTACCGTATGTCACTTATACGGTTATTGTAGACATCACTGTCAAGAACATAAGTACTAACAATTGAACAACAACATCAAATTATCTGAATAACATTGGGTGCTAGAGATAAATATGAATTAACGGATGAGGATGAATCAAAGATTTAATGGCTGTTAAACCGTCGCCTTGAATGACGACGGTTTATGTAAAGAGGGGAGCTTCAGCGCAGGATATTGTTATCGTGGCGCCAATCCATGATAGTCCACTCATTCATCTGGGCGTGAAGCGCCAGTGCAGGGTCCGGGTTGACGGCAAATGGGCGATCGACTGCGTCCAATAGTGGAAGGTCGTTGATAGAGTCGCTGTATCCGTAACTGCCTTTGAACGTGGTATCTTGTTGGTCGAGCCAAGCTTTCATCCTGATCACCTTTCCATATTGGTAACTGAGTGTACCTGTTGTCTTACCAGTGAATTTACCATCGACCTGTTCCAGATTTATGGCAATGGCGTCGTCAGCACCGAGTAGTTGAGCAATAGGTTTAACTAGGTGCTCACCGGTAGCCGATATCACCAAAATGGTATCGCCACGGCGCTTGTGCCACTCAATTCGCTCAATCGCATCTTGGTATAGCGCAGGCTTGATGCGCTGAACAATGAACTCATCCACTAAACCTGCGATGGCTGTATCATCCATACCAATCATCGGCTTGAGTGTTGCCTGCATATAGTCGTCCATATCCATCTGGCCTTTGGCGTAGGCTTCCATCATCTCTTTTTCTTCTTGCAGAAGTGATGATGGCGCCACACCCTTCTCGACCAAGTAGGCACTCCATAGGCTAGCAGAGTCAGCAGCAATCAATGTTTCATCTAAATCGAAAATCGCGAGGTAAGGTGTCACTTTTTTTGCCGGCTGCTTGTTTGTAGAGTTAATGTGTGCAGAGTTATTGGTTGTCAAACTGTGTTCCTATCATCTTTTTTGTATACGTTAGCTTTTGCTAAGCCGTTTTCTAACGGCATTCGCTCAGTTTCGATAGAGACTATGCAAGGGGGATGACAGTTAGTTTGCAAGACTATGACCTTTTTGCGTCACAAATCCATTTTGTTAATAGTTGACGATGATCACCACTTTGGCATCTTCATCACCAGGGTTGATATATCTGTGCTCTTGCATTGAATCGAAAGTAATGGAGCTACCCGCTTTGAGCACATAAGACTGGCCGCTCACTACTAATTCAAGTACACCCTGATTAACGAAAATTTGCTCTGTGGTGCTGTTTGTATGATTCGATTTTGAATAATTGCAGCCAGGCTTGAAGGTGCCGTGGAATACTTCATAACCGCTAGTCGGCGAGAAAGGAAAAATACTATGGATGATCATTTTACCGTCATCATCCATCACCGGAATCATATCTTCGATATTCTGTACATCAACCTCTGAGGATGAGTTTTCCAGCAAAGTTTCCAGTTTAATTTTGAGCCCGTTAGCGATTTTCCAAACGGTGGCAATGGTCGGCATCGACTCCGATCTTTCTATCTGGCTCAGCATGGTTTTGCTGACACCCGTCATAGCAGACACTTTGTCGAGACTTAGGCCCATTTTCTTACGGGTGCTTTTTAAGTTGTCCCCCAACACGGAAAAGTCGTCCATTTTTACCTCTTTTGAAACTTGTTGCTTAGATGACCAACATCACCACTGGCTTTAACGCTGACAGACAGCGCCTAAAGAGGGTGAATCATAGTTGCTGTATACGAGCTTCGCAACTCGAATATAAAGGGTTTAATTACAGAGTGTTAGGTCTGAAGAATGCAGAAAGCAACCTATTGATGCGCTGAATGGCAACAAGCGCTACCTCTATTAACAACAATCTCAAATTGACAATGCAAAAAATCCGTTGGACACTATAACGGATTTTTGTTCGCTATAAAGAATTTTTAGCGATGGATGAGTTGATAGCAATACCTTTACGACATCTCGGTACCCGTACATCAACTCATCTTTTTTGTTTTTCCCATGATAAGTGCAATGGGACATGGGCAACTTAATTTATATCAATACTGATTACGGAGTAGAGGATGAGCGATACGGATTTCTCTAAAATGAGACGCCGGACATTCATGAAGTGGGGGGCGGCTGTTGGTGGCGTGGCAATGGCACCTTTGCCGTTCAAAACGGTGGCAGCCGAAGAACCTGAAATACCTGCCGGTGATACAAATACAGCTTGGTCAGCTTGTATGGTGAACTGCGGAAGTCGATGTGCCCTTCGGGTGCATACCAAAGATGGGGTGATCACCCAAATTGAAACGGATAACCGGGGTGATGACAGCGAATTCGGCCAGCACCAGATACGAGCTTGCCTGCGAGGCCGCTCAATCAAGCACCGGGTATACAACCCAGATCGGCTCAAGTATCCGATGAAACGTATTGGTAAGCGTGGCGAAGGCCGCTTCCAACGTATTAGCTGGGATGAAGCCTTTGATTTAATGGCGGACAAGCTGAAGTATACCCTCAAAGAGTACGGCAACGACGCAGTGCATATTACCTATGGCTCTGGCACCCAAGGGCTGCGTACAGACGGCAAAGATTGCTTTAAGCGCCTAATGAACCTGATGGGTGGTTTCCTCGACTACTACGGTAACTACAGCTGGGGCCAAATCCAGTTTGCACTACCTTTTACCTATGGCAGTTCCAAGCCATCGGCTTACGGCTCCTATACCACGGAAATTGAAAATGCCGAGCTGCTGGTGATGTTCGGTTACAACCCGGCTGAAACACGAATGAGTGGCGGCGGTGAGATCCACGAACATATTAATGCCCAGCGTAAGCGCAACGTGCGTACCATCATTATCGACCCACGCTATACCGATACCATGCTGGGTAAAGAAGATGAGTGGATCCCAATCCGTCCGGGTACTGATGCTGCTTTGGTTGAAGGTATCGCCCATGTGTTGATCACCGAGAACCTGGTTGATCAGGATTTCCTCGATAAGTACTGCCAAGGTTTTGATGAGAAAACCCTGCCTGACAGCGCACCTGAAAATGGTCATTATAAAGCGCATATTCTTGGGCAAGGGCCTGATGGTATAGAGAAAACACCTCAATGGGCATCTAAAATTACCGGTGTTTCAGCCAAGAAAATTATTCAACTAGCCCGTGAAATTGGTACCGCTAAACCTTGCTTTATTACTCAGGGGACGGGTATCCAGCGCCAGTCCAATGGTGAGCAAACATCCCGTGCAATCGTAATGTTGCCAATTCTTACGGGTAACATTGGCCTTGCGGGCACGAATACCGGCGATATGCCAGCTAACTATGGCTATCCTGCGCCTCGCTTACCTGTCGGCTCAAATCCCATTTCAACCCGGGTTACCTTCTTCAAGTGGGTGGATGCTATCTGGCGTCACCATGAAATGACGGATAAATCTGATGGCCTACAAGGCGGCGATAAGCTAGAAAATCCTATCAAGTTTATTATTTCCTGTGCCAGTAACGTGTTGATGAACCAGCATGCGGGCTTGAACCGTCAGGCAGAGATCTTGGGAGATGAGTCACTTTGTGAGTTTATCGTAGTGTGTGATAACCACATGACAGCTTCTGCTCGCTGGGCTGATTTGCTGCTGCCAGATGTGACTACGCTTGAAAATACCGAAGTTAGCTCAGACGGCTACTCTTCGGGTTCGATGGCCGCTCTGTTCCCGCTTGAAAGGGTTATTGAGCCACTGTTTGAAACCAAGAGCGTATATGAAATGTGTGCCGAACTTTCAAAGCGTTTTGGTTTATACGAACAGTTTACGGAAGGTCGCACTCATGATGAGTGGTTGGAATTCCTTTATAGCGAACGAATGAAGCAAGACCCAGCGATCCCGAGCTTGGCAGATTTGCGTAAGCAGGGTCCGTACCGGATTGTCGCCCCGAAAGAAGGGCGTATCGCATTGGAAGATTTCCGTAAAGACCCTGTTGCCAACCCGGTAGGAACCCCATCAGGCCGGATCGAAATCTATTCCACGAAGCTTGAGACCATTGCCAAAGAATGGGATTTGGTCGAGGGCGACATCGTGACACCACTGCCTCAGTATGTGGTTAGTTGGGACAGTCATTTAGACCCAAGGGCTAAGGACTTCCCGTTACAAATTGCAGGCTATCACACCAAGGGGCGTACGCATTCTACGTACCATAATATCCCGTGGCTGCGCGAAGCCGTCTTTGACGGGCTGTGGATCAACCCAATTGATGCCAACAAGCGTGGCTTGCAAAGTGGAGACCACGTCAAAATCTGGAATGACCGCGGTGAGATCCGTATGGCTGTGAAGGTTACGCCACGAATCATGCCCGGTGTTGTCGGCTTAGGTCAGGGCGCTTGGTACTCGCCGGATAAAAACGGCGTCGATTTAGGGGGTTGTGTCAATACACTTACCAATCAGCGTGCAACACCATTGTCCAAGGGCAACGGCCAGCACTCCATCCTCGTTGAAGTCGCAAAAGTCTAAGGAGCGGGTATAAATGACTCAGTATGGTTTTCACGTTGATACCAGTAAGTGCACAGGCTGCAAAACGTGCCAGGTATCTTGCAAAGATAGAAGTGACCTGCCGGTTGGTGTGAATTGGCGTCGGGTATATGAATACGCAGGTGGTGACTGGGTAATGGGCACTGACGGTACCTATACCAATGATGTTTTCGCCTACTACATGTCGGTGAGTTGCAATCATTGTAGCAACCCTGCCTGTACCAAGGCTTGTCCAACCGGTGCAATGCACAAAAGAAAAGAAGATGGCTTGGTTGTTGTTGATGGCGATGTGTGTGTAGGGTGTCGCTATTGCGAAATGGCTTGCCCTTATGGTGCACCGCAGTACAACCCTGAAAAGAAACACATGACCAAATGTGATGGTTGCTATGAGCGTATCGGCACTGGGCAAAAGCCAGTTTGTGTGGAGTCCTGCCCGCTGCGTGCCTTGGACTTTGGGCCGATTCATGAGCTGCGTGAGAAATATGGCGCACGGGCCGACATTGCACCGTTGCCTGATCCTCGTTTGACAAGCCCGAACCTGATTGTTAGCACTTGCTCCAACAGCAAACTAAGTGGTGATACCAAAGGGAAAATCCAGAATCCAACGGAGGTGGGGGCATGAGCCAGCTATCACTTGTTATCTTTACTGTCTTGGCACAGGCTGCTGTCGGTATGTTCATTGCCTTAGGCCTGGTTGAAATGCGGCTAAAACCCAATGAGAAGGTGATGACCCAGAGTTTCATTGCGGTCTTTGTCCTGCTGGGTGTCGGTGCTATGGCGTCTGTCACCCACCTAGGCCAACCATTCCGTATGTTTAACGTTATGTTTGGTCTTGCCCACGGTAGCGCACTTAGCCTTGAGATTGTCGGCCTTAGCCTATTTGGTGGTGCGGGCGCTGCATATACCGGTATGCGCCTTTTTGATATCAGGCCAGATGTTCGGAAATTCCTGTTGCCAATCGCAATGGTGATGGGGCTGGTTTTCATCCTTGCGATTGCAAATGTGTATACGTTGGCCACTGTACCGACTTGGAACACGCCGTTTACCTCATTCCAGTTCTTGATGACGGCTGCGGTTCTTGGGCCTATTGCTGCAGCGGTAATGCTTCGCTTGCAAGCCAAGGGAATGGGAGAGTTGGCGGCGAAAGCGGATAAAACCCTTGCCGTTTCGGCTGCGGCCTTTGGCACTATTGCTTTGATGGGGTACGCGGCATATTTGGTATGGCTTGGTCAGCTAAACGTCCACGTAAACCCATTTGAGGTGGTGGACTATTCATTCCGTGTGGCTCTGATTCGTGTCGGTTTGTTGATGGCAGGGATCATTTTCTGGCTGGTCAGCGCAACCAAGGGCAACCATAGCACCAAGTCTGTAGCCTTTGCCAGTTTCGCTATCGTACTAGCTTCAGAGTTGATGGGACGTGCATTTTTCTATGACGTATTTATCAGTGCGGGCAGCGGTATGTAATTAGCTCAGCAACGTCTCAGTTGAATAAGCGTAATAAAAAGATGAAGGCTGGAGTTCCGCCTTCATCTTTTTTTCAGTTAATCAATAATCCAACGTACCGCGGATTGGGTAGTGGTTGTCAGGGTTTCTGATCCAAGCAAGACCGCGGGTTAAAGCGCCAAGTTCAGGACGGACAAATGGGTTGTTGGATATGTCGACCACGTGCAACTTTCCGTGTTCGTTGACCACAAACAAGCCCGGCTCGGCAAAGTTATGGTCTGTTTCCTGCTCGGAACGCGGCAGGGAAATGTAAACACCTAAGGTTTTCATTTGCTCTTCAGTTAGCCCGTAAGCAATAGGGAAAGAGATATCGAGTTTTTCAAGGTGGGCTTCTAGCTGCGCTTTAGAGTCTGCAGAGACCGCGAGGATATCAACCCCAGCATCTGCGAAAGCTTGTTTGTAATTTTCAAGATCATTGAGGTACTGGGTACAAAGAGGGCAATGCTTGCCACGGTAGACAAATACGGCTTGCCAAGTTGCATCACCTTGAGGCTCGCCCAGTTTTACTTCAGAGCCATCGAGGGTTGTTGCTGTTAGGGCAGGGAAATCGTTACCTGCTTTGAGCTTCACCGAATAATCCATGTTTCACTCCATTGGTATAGATTGTTTGAATTACAGTGCTCATTGTGGACACGAATACCACTATCTTCAAGTAGTTAACTTTTAGTAACCTGCTTAGATGAGATGTATAAATCCATCGCCGCAATAAGCGGCGATGGGTAATTTTTTTGGGCGTGATTAAGAGCGGTAATTTAAGCGATTTGAGTCATTTCGTTTACGGTAAATTGTTCTACGCACCCTTCAGTTGCAGCCAAGTAATCAGCAAGGTGCTTGTTGCCCATGTGCTGTTGCCATAATTCACGTGATGTCCAGTTTTCAAAAAACAGGAAGTGCGCTGGGTTTTCATTGTCTTGGTGAAGATCGTAGTTGATGCAACCATCTTCGGCTCGGGTCACATCGATAAGCTTTAATAGCTCTGCTTTGACGAGTTCAATTTTATCTTGTTTGGCAATGATGTTGGCAACAATGGTTAGCTTAGTCATGGGACTTCCTCTATTCGAAAAAACAATGTTTGTCTGTAACGCCGGCGTGTGCCGTGCTGATGTAATGAATAGTAGATGCAGTAAGCCTGTCTGAGAACAGGAGAACCTTTGATATATTCTCAAATGAAATTTGAAAATAAACCATACTTTTCTGCTAGTAGCCCGAGCCAGTTTGACCCGTTACGCTAGTTATTAGCCCCCCTCTACCCAATTCAAGTACAAATATAATCTACCATTAGCATATTAGGGTGGGGCAAGAGTAAAGGTGGGAAAACATGGCAGAAGAAAACTATCACATCAAAGTTATGTCGAAGCAGGATCTAGCAAAAGCGGTAGATTGGGCGGCTGCTGAAGGTTGGAATCCGGGGCTACATGATATCGAGTCATTCCATGCGGCAGATCCGAATGGCTTTCTAATGGGTTTTCTCGGTGATGAGGCGATAGCCTCAATCTCTGTAGTGAAGTATGACAACAGCTATGGCTTTCTGGGTTTCTATATCGTAAAGCCCGAGTTTCGAGGCAAAGGTTATGGTCTCAAGCTGTGGCAGGCAGGGCTGAAATATCTCGAAGGCTGTAATGTGGGTTTAGACGGCGTTGTTGAGCAGCAGGGCAACTATAAACAATCAGGATTTAAACTCGCTTATGGCAATATCCGTTTTGAAGGCTTTGGTGGAGGTGATGAGCCTGAAGGTATTGGCTTGGTTGATCTCAATGAACTGCCATTTAGTGAAGTTCAGGACTATGATTCCGCTTTTTTCCCTACGGAAAGGCATGTTTTTTTAAAACACTGGATAGGACAAACTGGATCTAGTGCATTGGGTATTAAACAAGCAGGTAAACTGGTGGGTTATGGAGTGATCCGCCCATGTCGAAATGGCTTTAAGATCGGGCCGCTTTTTGCCAATGATGCCTTGTTGGCTGGGGAACTCTTTCTCGCCCTTAAGTCCAAAGCAACGCCAACAGATAATATTTATCTGGATGTGCCGGAAGTTAACCTAGCTGGTGTGGCTTTGGCTGAAAAATACAGCATGGAGCCTGTTTTTACTACCGCCCGCATGTATACCGGCGAAACCCCTGAGATTTCAGTCAACCGTACTTTCGGTGTCACCACTTTCGAACTCGGTTAGAAGGTGCAATAGCCAGCCCAACCTTTTTAGTTTCATGTCCAAAGGTTGGGCCAAAGTTTAGATAGTTTGAACAAGCTTTTCTTAATGAGTAGCTGGTTTCAAAGCCTGCTCAATAGCTACAGCTACCGCAACCGTTGCGCCAACCATCGGGTTGTTGCCCATACCTACCAACCCCATCATCTCAACATGGGCTGGTACGGATGATGAGCCAGCAAATTGGGCATCACAGTGCATCCTTCCCATGGTATCTGTCATTCCATAAGAAGCTGGGCCAGCTGCCACATTATCGGGGTGGAGTGTACGGCCAGTGCCACCACCTGATGCGACCGAAAAATACGGTTTGCTTTGTTCCAAGCATTCTTTCTTATAAGTACCTGCGACGGGGTGTTGGAAGCGGGTAGGGTTGGTTGAGTTGCCCGTTATCGAAATGTCGACGTTTTCTCGATGCATAATAGCTACGCCTTCCTGAACATCGTCGGCACCATAGCAGTTGATTTCGCCTCGTGGTCCCTGTGAGAAGCGGCGCTCTGAGACAACAGCGAGCTTTCCTGTGTCGTAATCATACTGGGTTTGGACATAGTTAAAGCCATTGATTCGGGAAATTAAGTAGGCAGCATCTTTGCCAAGACCATTGAGGATCACCCGGAGTGGTTGGCGGCGAACTTTATTGGCATTGAGGGCAATTTTGATTGCGCCCTCTGCCGCAGCATAAGACTCATGGCCGGCGAGAAAACAGAAGCATTGTGTATCTTCACTGAGTAGGCGTGCGGCTAATTTCCCGTGTCCTAATCCTACCATACGTTGGTCAGCTACCGAGCCTGGGATACAGAAGGCTTGCAAGCCTTGCCCGATATCTTCTGCCGCTTCAGCGGCGCTTTGGCATTCATCTTTTAATGCAATGGCGGCCCCTAGAACATACGCCCAAGCTGCATTTTCAAATGCAATAGGTTGGGTTTCTTTGACGATTTCGTAAGGGTTAACCTTGTGTTCTATACAATAGTCTAGGGCGTCGTTCAGAGAGGTGAAGCCGTACTGTTCCAGCAATGGCTGGATTTGGTTAATGCGGCGGTCGTAGTTTTCGAATAAAGCGGCCATGATGATGTCCTCGGGAAATTTAATTCTTGCTATACGGTTAGTGACACTGTCACTCTTGGTGCAAAGGTAATCACTAATCTCGTTATTGCCGGCGTGGGTCAATGGTTTTGACTGCCTCGTCGAATCGACCATATTGGCCAGTTGCCAACTGCATCGCTTCGTCGGCAGCGGTTCCTTTGGCGATGGATTCCATCATTTTCCCAAGGTTGACGAAGCGGTAACCGATAATTTCATCATTTTTATCTAAGGCCAGTTCGGTTACATACCCTTCGGCCATTTCCATATAACGTGGCCCCTTGGCACTCGTACCGTAATGGGTGCCTACCTGGCTGCGTAAGCCTTTCCCTAAATCTTCAAGACCGGCACCAATGGGTAGGCCATCCAATGAGAAGGCGGTTTGAGTTCGGCCATAGACATACTGCAGGAAGATTTCGCGCATCGCGACGTTGATGGCATCACACACCAAATCAGTATTCAGTGCCTCAAGAATGGTTTTGCCAGTGATAAGTTCGGAAGCCATTGCCGCAGAGTGGGTCATGCCCGAACAGCCAATAGTCTCAATAAGGGCCTCTTCGATAACGCCGTCTTTGACATTAAGGGTAAGTTTGGCCGCGCCTTGCTGAGGCGCACAAGTGCCGACGCCGTGGCTGACCCCGGAAATAGCGATAACATCTTTGGGGTGAACCCAGCGCCCTTCGACAGGGATAGGGGATGATTGGTGTTGAGGCCCTCTCTGGATTGGGCACATGTTCTGGATTTCAGTTGAATATTGCATTGCTTTTGCTCATCTCTAACAGGTGTATTTTTGAGCAAAGAATGGAGGAGGAGTTTTAACGCTAACAACATACCTAGATGCACTGTGAGAGCACAGTGTCATTAAGGATCCCCGGCCATTCATTGCCGTTGTTGTTAGACGTCATCATCCCAGTAGGGCGGTTAAAGGAGGAACATCATCTCCCATCAACAAATGCTTTGTTGATGTGGTTAACTATACGCCGGTGGCGAGAAAATGAACTATCTGAATAAAGAATCCTAGATTGCAAAACTGGAATAGTTTTTTTGCTCTAGTTGAAATGTAAGGGGATTTTTCGAGGGTTACCAACAATTCAATCACTTAATCAGTACCATTAATATCTCTAGGGTTTTTGACTGTCCGCTTGACGAAATTTTACAGAAATCGAACATTGTTTTTCACTGGGGAAAGTAACCTAGCGCCATAAAAAAGAGTGGAGCTAAACCATGAAACTACTACTTAGAGCGGAATCAAAGCAACTGCCTAAAAATAAGCAATCATTGACAAAAGTCCTGATGACGAGCGCTATCGCGGTGATCATTGCCACTGCGGGGATAACTGTACCCAATGTAGCAGAGGCAAAAGGGCATAAACATCACCACCATCATCACCACCACAAACACAAGCATCATAAGCACAAGCACAAACATAAGCACCATGTCGTGGTGGTGAAGAAAAAGCCGCCTAAAAAGAAACATAAGAAAGTTGTGGTTGTACATAAATACCCCAAGCACCGTCATTATCACCGTAGCCGTCTTCCTGAAATCGCTACTTTTGCTGTGATTGCAGGTGCGACCTACGCCATTATCGACAATCACTACTACAAGCGTCGTGGTGATAATTATGAATATGTGGCTAAACCACGATAGCTTTCCCAGATGCCCTGTCGAACAGGGCATCACGTTGTTATATACAACAATTGTTTACTTGAGGTACTAGTGGCTCAGGTATCTTTCTTGAGTTAGGTATCTTGCTTGAGTTTTGAGCAGTGTTCATAATTATTGATGCCAGATAACAACTTTTTGCTTTTCATCTGTTATAGTCCTCGCATCAAGTATAAATTTGCTAACTAAGCCTCTAAAAGAAAATCGCGGTATTTGGTGATTTAGGGGAAGAATAAAAATAATAACTTTTCTTGCTAAAATATTGAACGGTGTTTTATATTTGCGGTGAGTTAACTTAACCAGTTGGTGTTAGGATGAAAAAATTTGCGTTAATGGCAATCTTATCGATGCTTCTTTTCGGGTGTGCTAGCCCAAGTAAAGATGAACCTTCAAAGGTGATCCCGATGGATTTACAGAAGAGCGAGCTGATTCAGGTACTCAGTGAAAAAGCAGCGACACAGGCTCTTAATGTTCAGTATCTGCTTAAAGATGCTGAGATGACCAATAAAGATATGGTTGATTTTAGAGAGCAGCTGATTTTGGCGCTAGGGCAGGAACAAATAAACTACAGCTTTATTCCACAATCGGAATTCGAAAACCTTTCTGCAATCGCGAAAGAGAAGCCCAACGGTTGCTTCGTGAAAGAGAATTATGAGTACTACAGCCCTCAACTACAAGAAGACGTTATTTTTGTCGTAAAGAGTATACGTGTGTGTGCAAAAGAAGATAATTATGTGGCACTTGATACCAGCATTGGTGATTTTAAGATAGATGTGAAATATGGAGATACAGTGATGGCAACCTCGCGGCATGCATCATATTTTCATAACTATGTGAAAATCAGTGATCATTCATACTCTTCTCTTTCAGTAGCTAAGCTGACATTGAATGAAAATCTGTTGTCGTTCGAGACTGAGTCAGGACTTGTATTTGAGGTTGATAAGAAAGGCATTGTCACCCAGAGTGATATTGGGCTGATTGGTGTCATTCATTAACAGTGAAATAGAAAAGGGAGGCATTTTGCCTCCCTTAAAATGACACTCTACCAATGGTTAGGAGTTAGTGGGTGCGAGGTGTTCACTATTTTTCTTGTCATAAGAACGAATAAAGAAGTAGCAACCAACTAATACCAGCAACGGTAGCAATGGATCGATAATTGAACCTTGTGAACCGAATACTAGATTTAACACCATTACTAAGGTCCCACCAATCGCCCAGGCAATGGTCGTAGGGATAGTCCAGATAACAAGTTGCTTCTTCACTTCGGTCACACCCATTAAGCGGTTGACGATGTGGAACAACGAATCATTGAAATAGCCAGCAAATAAGCTCCCCATAGTGGCAGCGGTGGCGGCAAAGAGTAAGTTTACGTCTGGGATTTCGATAAGAACAGGGGCCGAGATAGAGGCTGCCGTAATCATCGATACAGTACCACTACCCTGTATTATACGGACCAAGGTCGCAATGATGAATGGGATCATGATTGGTGAAATGGGTAATGATGCAACTTGGTTGGCAATTTCTGCACCCGCCCCAGTTTCACGAAGTACTGCACCAAGTGCACCACCGGCACCGGTAACAAGTAAAATGATCCCGCAGGTTGAGATACCTTCTTCTAATTTTTCTGTGACTTGTTCTTTGCTTAGATGATTCCCTAGTGTGTAGATTGCAAGTAAGGTTGCAATAGATAGAGCGATAACCGGACTACCTACGAAATCAATGAATTGGCCAATAACACTCTGAGATAAACCTTCAAAACCAAAGTTGCTTTCGAACAATGCCATCAGGGATTTAAATAGAATCAATACAATTGGGACGATGATTGGTGCAATTGAGCGCCCAAGTGTCGGTAAGTTCTTATTTTCCTTGCTGGCTAGGTAGTCAGTATGATCTTTGGCAAGTTGTTCATCTGTTTTACTCAGGTGCTCTACAGGTACAAATTCAGGGAAGTGCTTTTCAAGCCAGCGAGCGTACCAAACAATACCCATGATACATGGAGCCGCCACGGCAAGACCAAAGCCAAGCATTGATGCCAAATCAACCCCGAAGATACTGGCTACACCAAGGGGGCCAGGAGTCGGTGGTATTGCGTGGTGGGCTACAACTAGGCCACCGGCTAGAGCAACAGTCAAGGTCAAGATAGAGCGCTGTGATGTCTTAGAAAGAGACTTGGCAATTGGGTAGAGGATAATTAAAGCACTGTCTACGAAAACGGGAATAGAGACTATGTATCCAGTTACTGCCAAAGCGGTCTCTTCTTTCTTTTTCCCTAACCACTTGATGAAATGGTAGGCAATAGATTCGCCGGCTCCAGTTGTTTCAAGGATTGCGCCCATCATTACACCAAGACCGATGACAATACCTATTCCACCTAGGGTGCCACCAAACCCAGCACTGATAGTCGACATGGTGTCATTAACACTGAGACCTCCGATGATACCAGCGATACATGCAGCTGCTAGCATGGCAATAAGCACGTGAACCTTTGTACGAAGTACTAGAAAAACCAATACCGCGACAGCAATAATTAGGCCGACAACAGAAGTTGGAAGAATCATAATGTTGCCTCCGTTTCTTTATTCTCTGAATTTAGGAAATGGGCTAGCACCTCAGTGAAGTTGCTGTCTGCCACAAAGCCAAGAGTTTTCTCAATATCATTATTGATGCACTGCGGCCAGCTGCTAACGATGCGGTTAATTTGAGCATCGGCCTCAAAGGATATGTAATGCGATAAGTCTTTACCGACAACGGCATTCATGTTCGCAATCATCTCTGACGGGGTAACTTGAAATCCCGGGAGGTTAAGTGTTCGGAAACTTAACTGATTGAGTTGTTGTGTTGAGATAAAGCCTGCGCGAGCGATGTTCTCTACAACTTTGTTTGGGCTAGAGATCCATAGCTTCAACTCAGGATCGACAGGGCAGTTTGACTCTTGGCCATTTAAAGGTTCGCGGATGATTCCACTGACAAAAGAGCTTGCGGCCTTATTTGGTTTGCCCGGGCGTATACAAATTGTAGGTAGCCTTACTGTAACAGCATCAACATACCCTTTGCGTGCATAATCGTTAACAAGCAATTCGCCAATGGCCTTTTGTGTGCCATAACTCGATACAGGTTGCATGGCGGTCATAGGTAGAATTTCATCCGGCAGGGTGCCACCGAACACAGCCAATGAACTGGAGAAAACAAAACGAATTGCCGGATTGGTCTGACGGCATTTTTCCAGTAGCAGTTGGGTAGTTTCTAGGTTGACTGACATTCCAAGGTCGAAGTCTTCCTCGGCATGGCTCGACACAATGGCCGCTAAATGAAAAACATGGGTGACTTTATCGGTAATCACTTGGTCAACATTGTGAGGGAGAGTCATATCGATATTAATGGATTCAAGCCTTGGATCTGTGCCAACTAATTTTGATTCCTGAATATCGACAAGGGTGATTTTATTAACATCATTGTTCTTTAGGAGGGATTCGGCAAGTAGGGTACCGATAAATCCAGCTCCGCCGGTAATCACTATATTCATTTTCATTCCCTGTTTTTTCACGTCGTTTGATTGAAGTAGCCAACCTGTGGCTACTTATAATTTGTTATTGATTTATAAATAAGGTTGAACCCATTGCAGACCCGCCTGGGTGTTTGTTCTAGGGTTGTACTCGCATCCAATCCAACCGATGTAGCCTGACTCGTCCAACATATTGAACAGGTGAGGGTAGTTAAGCTCGCCCTCACTTGGCTCGTGTCGTTCAGGCACCGAAGCAATCTGGATATGGCCGGTGTAGTTAGCCAAATCACGGATAAGTACAGATAAGTCACCATCCATAATTTGGGCGTGGTAGAGGTCCAGCTGCAGCTTCACATTCGGACGATCAACCTGCTTAATAAGTTCAACCGCCTCACGCTGGCGTGAGATGAAGTACCCAGGCACATCACGGTTGTTCAGTGGCTCAATCATTAGTTCAATGCCGTGTTCAGCAAACACATCAGCGGCAAAACGAATGTTGCTAATGAAGGTGTCAACATGTTGTTGGTAGCTAAAGGCGTTATCGACAATACCTGACATTGCGTGAACTTTTTTACAGCCTAGGGTGAGAGCGTAGTTCAATGCCGTGTCGACACTGGCACGGAACTCATCTTCACGGCCAGGGATTGCGGCAAAGCCACGCTCGCCAGCATCCCAATCACCCGGAGGCATATTGAACAATGCTTGTTCGAAGCCATATTTCTTTAGTTCACTCGCAAGCACTTCAGCATCAAAGGCATATGGGAAAAGGTATTCCACGGCCTTAAAACCGGCTTGGTGTGCTTGCTCAAAGCGCTCTAAAAAAGGTACTTCGGTAAATAGCATGGTGAGATTTGCTGCGAACTTAGCCATTATTTGCCTCTCCCTTGTAGGTCAGTAATTTCTTCTTGGCTTAGGTATCTGATTGGTTTGCCATCTAACATCAATGCGAGTTTCGCGGTTTCTTCCAATTCTTCGGCATTGTCGACGGCATCAATAAGGTCGCTACCTGTAACAACTGGGCCGTGGTTAGCTAGCAAGAAGGCACGGTAATCTTTAGCCCGTTTTGCTAACTCTTCAGCGATGCGAGGATCCCCCGGACGTAGGTAAGGGATCACGGGTAGTTTCCCTATACGCATAACGAAATAAGGCGTGAACGGCTTAATAGCATTGTCGGTATCCAGTCCTTGCAAACACGAAAGTGCTGTTAGGTAGGTCGAGTGCAAATGAACAATGGCATTGCATTCACTGTTGTTTCGGTAAATCGCCAAGTGGAACGCGACTTCTTTCGAAGGGCGGTCACCTGAAATATGGTTACCGTCAATATCCACAACCGATAAACGCTCCGCATCCAAACGGCCAAAAGAAGAGCCTGTTGGTGTGGCGAGAAAGTGCCCGTTAGGCAGTTTGAGAGAAAGGTTACCCGCGCCGCCGGTGGCGTAACCTCGTTCGAACATCGAGCGAGCAAGCGTTACCATTTGCTCCCTGAGTTGTTGTTCAGTCATGGTAGAACCCTTGTGCCGTTTCAAAGAAGTTGACGTCACCAAAGTTGCCTGATTTCAGTGCCAGTGACAGGTTGCTGTCTACCGCTTTGACCCAAGGCACACCCGGTGCAATCTGAGGGCCGATATGGAAACCTTTAACACCAAGGCTTTGGGTTACAACACCGGATGTTTCGCCGCCCGCGACAATGAAGTTCTCTACGCCATTCTCTTTTAGCTGGTGGGCTAGTTGGCTGAATAATTGTTCAACCGCTTGGCTGGACGCCTGAGCGCCATATTGAGCTTGGATAGCTTTTAGTACTTCTGGCTCTGCGGTGGCATAAACCATAGGTGCGAAGCCAGCATCAAGGTTTTCAAGCACCCACTTGAAGATGGATTCACAGTAATCTTGCTGCTCAAGGCACGCTTTAACATCCAATGCTAGACTTGGTGCTTTTTTAGCGTAAGTGGCAACTTGTTGATTGGTCATGACTGAACAGGAACCTGATAGAACCACAGTCTTGGCTTGTTGAGGTTTACCGGCTTCTTTTGCTGATGACTGGTCACTTAAATTTTCGGCCCAGTTTTTGGCAATACCTGACGCAAGACCAGAGCCGCCTGTTACCAATTTGAGTGATTTTGCTGCTTCACCCAATGTTTCAAGGTGGGCTTGGTTGAAGGAATCAACAACCGCATAGCGCTGGCCTTCTTGGGCAATGGCCAAGAAGCGTTCTGTAACAGCCTGCGCCCCTTGCTCGATAGTTTGGTAGTTAACCAGGCCTGTTGTCCCTGTCGATTGTGCGTCCATCAAACGTACAAGGCTTGAATCTGTCATCGGGGTAACTGGGTGGTTACGCATACCCGAGTCAGAAAGTAATTCACCCATGACAAACAAGTGGCCATTGAATACAGTACGCCCGTTAACCGGTAGTGCAGGGCAAACGATAGTGAATTCTTCATTTAGGGCTTCGAGCAAGGCATCGGTGACAGGGCCGATATTGCCTTCGCGAGTACTGTCGAATGTTGAGCAGTATTTAAAGTAGAACTGTTGGCAGCCTTGCTGCTGTAGCCAGTTAAGGGCTTCAACTGAGGTTTCGATAGCCTCGTTAACAGGGCAAGAACGTGATTTTAGGCTGATAACGACCGCATCGGCGTCAATATCTATCTTGGTTTCTGGGACACCATTGAGTTGAATGGTGCGCATGCCGTTTTCAACGAGAAAGCCAGCAATATCTGTTGCGCCGGTAAAATCGTCAGCTATAACTCCTAGTAACATGGTTATTGCTCCTTCTTAGGCAGTTCGATACCGTCGAAAATCTTAATGACCGCACTGTCGTCTTCCTGGCCAAAACCTGCATTACTGGCGCTGGTGAACATGTTCAGTGCTGTAGAGGCGAGAGGAAGTGGGAATTTCAGATCTTTTGCAGTATCAGAGACAAGGTTGAGATCTTTAACAAAAATGTCGACCATTGATGTCGGTGTGTAGTCGCCATCCACGACGTGCTTCATTCGGTTTTCGAACATCCATGAATTGCCCGCAGCGTTGGTTACCACGTCGTACATTAAATCCAGAGGGATATTGGCTCGGGCGGCAAGGGCCATGGCTTCGGCACCTGCAGCAATGTGAACACCTGCAAGCAGCTGGTGGATAATTTTGACTGTGGCACCCATACCGATCTCGGAGCCAATGTTGTAAACCTTACCTGCTGTTGCATCGAGTACAGGCTTAAGCTTGGTAAAGGCTTCCTCTGGGCCTGATGCCATAATGGTCATTTCACCAATATTGGCTTTCGCCGCTCCACCTGAAACTGGCGCATCAAGCATAATTAATTGATGTTCACTGAGACCGGCCTCAATCGCTTTGGCATCTTCTGCCGAGATAGTCGCAGAAACCATCACAGCAGTACCAGGTTTTAGCTGTGCGGCAAGTTGATTATCAAAAAGTACAGCTTTTGCTTGGCGGGCATTCACAACTAATAGCAAGATTCCATCGAGTACGTTGGCGAAATCAGCACAATTATGCGAAACACCTTTTGCACCTGCTTTTTCGAGTTCTGTGAGGGCTTCAGTGTTTAGATCGACACCATAGGTGTTAAGGCCAGCTTGAATGCAGGATTTAGCAGCACCCATACCCATCGAACCAAGCCCAATTACGGCAACTGATTGTAATTGTTGACTCTCCATTTGCCTCTCCATGTTAACTTTTGTGAATTTGTGTTCTTGTTTGTGATTCTATGATTCTCAATAGGAATATTCTAGGTTTTTCATCACATTTTTTAACATGGTGGGTGAAATGTTTTGTGAATTTTTGACAGGTGATGGTGATTGTTGTTCTTTTTTTGTGTTTATAGTGTTGGCTGTTTGGTTTTCTAGGCAGTGGGGGAGAGCTATTTGATGGTTTTCTCAAAAAATAACAAATGTTCACATTTTGCGGTTTGTGCTGTTAAGATATGTGCAAGATAACTAGATATAGAAGAACCATTATGATTCCGGCAGAACGACAACGAACGATCCTGACTTTGTTAGGTAATCAGGAAGTCATCAGCATTAGTGAATTGACTCACCAACTTGACGTTTCACATATGACTATTCGGCGTGATATCGCCAAGCTAGAGTCTGATGGGCGTGTTATGTCGGTATCGGGTGGGGTGCAACTTACCGAGACAATCCATACCGAGCATTCACATGATGTGAAAATTAACCAGCATCGTAATGAAAAGGCTGATATTGGCTTCTATGCTGCGCAACTGATTAAACCGAATATGACGGTTTATCTCGATGCGGGAACGACGACGCTTGAAATTGCCCATCAGCTTAACCATAGGGATGATCTTTTAGTGATCACGAATGACTTCGCCATAGCTTGTTATTTGATGAACCATTCTGAGTGCAGCATTTATCATACGGGTGGAAAGGTTGATAAGGGAAACCAGTCTTGTGTCGGTCAACAAGCAACGCATATCTTGCGGGAAATGAATATTGATTTGGCTTTCGTTTCAACCTCCTCTTGGAATCAGCGTGGGATCTCAACGCCAAGTGAAGAAAAGGTATTAGTGAAGAAGGCGATTATTGCCTCATCGCAACAAAACTATCTCGTAAGCGACTCGTCAAAATATGGCAAGGTAGCAACGTTTCATGCTGTGGATATCGAGTGCTTTGATAAAGTGATCACTGACAGTGAGTTTCCGGCTAGCTGTATTGATGACTTTAATGAGCGCGGTATTCTGGTGGACGTTGTCTAATTTGTAAGTTCACTGTAGCGGCTTTAGTGTCTCTGCTTGTCGGCAATAGCTCTTAAGATTGTTAGACAAGGATCATAAATCGAACTTAAGTCGCTAACCTGGATAGTTTCTTTTCTATACTGTAACTAAGTGACGTCTTGTCATTTTCTACCTGTACCTTTTCTAATAACCGTTTTTCTCACCCTTCCCAATAACTGATTATCCGTTTTTTAACCTTATCGATGCGTAGGCATCTGTTTTCGATTATTAGGGGGATATTATGCTTGATTTGGCAAATAGCAGCGTGTTGAAGAGTAAGCAGGCAAAAGCGACCACAGCTTCCAATATCATCAAAAACGTAGTTTTGGTCGACTTCATTGAGTTGTATTCACCCGCTGAAATAGAGCTGTTGCAGCAAGCGCAGCAACTCATTGACAATGGTAAAGCCCGTGTACAATCCCTGAAAGAAATACGTAAGCATGAAGAAAAGCAAAGAGAGCGTGTCGAAGCTGTGCTTCATGAAAAAGCATACAACACGGCATTGTCTTCCCTTGAAGAGTTATCCTTGTCAGAGCTGTATTTTATGAGTGCTTGCTTTTCGTATTCATCATCTTCGATTGTTGAGCTGATTCAGGATTATGATCACCAACATTACCTGGCATCAGTGCAGCGATGGTTAGATATTGGCAGTGAAGAAGAGATACATTTCGAACAATCGCCGGAGGAGGTTCGTGAAGAGTGGCAATGTGGAATTGCCAAAGCTGCGGTCGAAATGATCAGTTGGCCATGCTTGAAGTACCACCGGGATTACCAAGAATCCAAGGTGCTGTACGTTGAACCCAAGGGGCTTGGGGATGACTTTCCGCAATCGACTTTTGCCACGGTTATCGAAAATAACCAATCTAACTTAACGGAAGATTGTTTGACCGTCATACAGATGCTCGCTGCGTATGAAAACAATGCAGCGAACGTTAGGAAGATACTTTCTCAATTAGGCCAGTAGTCTGGCCTTATTTTTTATTCGCTTTTTTCACTACGAGGTTGTTACGGTTATCCCGGCTCTGTCGGATAAGTTCATCACCCATAATCACATTTTCTGCTTTTGCTAACCGGTCATAAAGCAGTACGTTTACTGTTGCAGCTAGGTTCATACAACCGACGGTAGGTACGTAAACAACAGCATCGGCCTGATCGACAACCTCCTGGGCAATTGTGCCGTCCTCGGGGCCAAAGACATACAAAGCATTTTCAGGGTGCTCAAAAGCCGGCAGAGCAGTAGCTCCTTCTGCAAGTTCGACACAAACAATCTTGGTGTCGGCAGATAAATCATCCAGTAGCGATTCTACGTTGGTCAGTGGGATCTTATCTGTAATGTCTTTGGTGTCGGTATGGAACTTAGCCGCATATCCGTAGCGGTTGCCCGTATACTTAACAGAATCGACTCGATAGCAGCCTGCTGCACGCATTACCGCCCCAACATTGGTAGGGCTTTTAGGGTTGCTTAGTCCAATACTGACTCGGTTGTTTTTCATTGATGATGTCCGCAGAGCTTGTTACAAGCGCGGCATATTAACAGAGAGAAAATGTAAGTGATAGGCGGATAGGCTATGAGCGAGGCTGTAATCGTATAAAAACCTTATGTTAGTGTGGTTTTTGTTTATAAATGCAGCAAACGATACCTTTTAAGCTTGCACTGCTGCAGTAAACGTAGTCTAAGTCACTAAATCATAATAATTTACTGTCTACACTGGATGTAACTGATTGTTTATGGAGGGAGCCATATGACTATTCATCCGCTAAGCAGTGACAAACTGTATCGCGCCTCAGAACTAAATGGCTTGCCTGAAGATTGTAAGTCGACCAAGAACCTGACCCCACTTGATGAAATCGTAGGTCAAGAACGAGCCCAGAAGGCCGTTGAATTTGCTATGTCTATCAAGGAGAAGGGGTACAACATCTATGCTATTGGCCGTAATGGTCTAGGCAAGCGCACCATGGTGCTGCGCTATCTCAATCGCCATGATCCTAATGGAAATGGCAATCCGCTCTATGATTGGTGTTATGTCGCCAACTTTGAAGAGACTCGAAGCCCCAAAATCCTAAAGCTACCTGCAGGTAGTGGTCATGCTTTTAAGAAAGATATTGAAAAGTTGATGACTCGTTTGGTTAAAGCCCTGCCTTTAGCCTTCGATAACGAAATGTATTACAGCCGTTCGGAAAAGTTGAAAAACCAGCTGACCCAGAAGCAGGAGAGTGCGCTGCTAACGCTGACCCAAGAAGCGAAAGAGCATAGTGTTAGCTTGTCGGTCACAACAACAGGTGAGTATCAGTTAATTGCTCTAAACGGTGAAGAACCCCATACCGAAGAAACTTTTGCTCAGCTATCAGAAGAAGACCAACAGGCGTTTGAAGATACTATCAACGAGCTTGAGCGCCAACTGCGTGGTATTGTCCGTCAACTTACAGAGCTAGAAGAAGAGTTCTCGGATAAGATCCAGAAACTCAACGAAGAAGTTGCACTTGATGTGGTCGCTCATTTCATCAAGACACTTAAAGAAGAGTATAAGTCTCTGCCAGAAGTAATTGCCTATCTAAAGGCGATGCAGGCGGATATTCTCGAAAACCTCGATATCTTCCTCGAAGAAAGCGAAGAGCAGGTTGCGCTGGCATATGCTGCTCTGGACAAGAAAATGCCTCGGCGCTATCAGGTCAATGTGCTGGTTAACCAAGATGGGGCCAAATTCCCGATAGTGGTTGAAGAGAGCCCGAACTACCACTCGATCTTTGGCTACGTTGAGAATGCTACCTATAAAGGTACGGTATTTACTGACTTTTCATTAATCCGTCCGGGTAGCTTGCACAAGGCCAATGGTGGTGTGCTCTTGATGGATGCGGTGAAAGTACTGGAGCGTCCTTATGTATGGGATGGACTGAAACGGGCACTGCGTTCACGCAAGCTCAGTGTAAGCTCTCTTGAGAAGGAAGTGACGCTATCGGGCACTATCTCGTTGGATCCAGAGCCGATCCCGCTGAATGTGAAGATCATCCTGTTCGGTGACTACCAGACCTACCAGTTGCTCCAGCACTATGATCCTGAATTTAGCGAACTATTCCGCGTCACCGCTGATTTTGAAGACGAAATGAACCGTACCGATGAGTCAGAGGCTCAGTATGCCAAGTTCATTTCCAGCATCGTTAATGATAACAAGATGTTACATTGCGATCGCAAGGCGATCGGCAGGATCATTGAATACAGTTCGCGTCAGGCCGATGATCAGAACAAACTGTCATTGCATTCAGCGGATATCGCCAACTTGTTGCGTGAGTCGAACTACGTTGCTAAGTCTTCCAATGCGACCATGATTAGGGCCAACCATGTCGAGCTTGCCCTGAGCAATCAGGAAATGCGGGTAAGCAGGCTCAAAGATCATGTGATGCAGACCTTTACCAACGGGACGACTCTGATTGATACCGACGGAGAAGCGGTCGGACAGGTTAATGGCCTGTCGGTTATCTCGACGTCGGATTATCAGTTTGGCTCACCTAATCGTATCACTGCTACGACATCGTATGGCGAGGGTGGGGTATTTGATATTGAGCGTAGTGTCGATCTGGGTGGCCGTATCCATTCCAAGGGGGTGATGATTCTATCGGCTTACCTTGCATCTGTGTTCGGTCGCAACAAACGTATCCCACTGACCACCCATCTGACGTTTGAGCAGTCTTATGGTGGTGTCGATGGCGATAGCGCGTCGATGGCAGAGCTTTGTGCCATTGTCTCGGCATTCTCGCAAATGCCAATTAGGCAGGGGGTTGCCATCACAGGTTCGATGAACCAGTTTGGCGCCGCACAGCCAATTGGTGGCGTGAACGAGAAAATCGAAGGCTTCTTCGACGTCTGTGCAATCAAGGGGCGGACGTCAGGACAAGGGGTGATTATTCCCCAGTGCAATGTTCATAACTTGATGTTGCGAAAAGATATTGTAGAAGCGGTTGAGAAAGGTGACTTCAATATCTGGGCGATTCGCCATGTTACTGAAGCTATTGAAATTCTAATTGGTCAAACAGCAGGGCAAGCTGGATTGGATGGCATCTATCCGGTCGATAGCGTACTGGGCCAAGCGCAACTGAAACTGAATGCCCTAAGATAAATATCTTTGTTGGTAACACAACAAAAAGACCGCCGATGGCGGTCTTTTTTTTCGAGCTTTATATTAGTGAAATTCTTTTTTTACTTACTCGGTGCTGCCCGCTGGCTGCCAAAAATATTGATAAGCGTACCGATAATAATCAAGCTGCCGCCCAGCAGTGTCCAAACCGAAGGCAATTCATTAAATAGGAATGCGCCTAGCAAGATTGAAAAGACCACTTGGATATAAGAGTAAGCAGTGGCTTTACTTGCCGCTTCTGTTTGCATGGCTTTGGTTAGGCAAACCTGCCCAATTTGAGTAAAGATACCCACCAGTAACAACAAACCAGCTTCAAATAGTGTTGGCATTTGAATATCACCACCCAATAGGAAAAGGGATAGAGGTAGGGCGATGAATGGGAAGTAGAACACGATAACTGAGCTATCTTCACTTTTGCTCAAGCGCTTGACGATGGTGTAGGCAACCGCACTGAAAAATGCGCCAAACATGGCGATACCAACAGCGAAAGTCGGTAGCTCGACAGCGTTACTTGCCAGCATATTGGGTTTAACCGTAATGACTAGGCCAAGAATACTTAGCACGATACAGGCAATGGTTGATAGCTGGATGCGCTCTTTTAGGAACAGCAGGGCGAGCACTGCTGTAAATACCGGGTGTAGGTACTGAAGAATAGTCGCCTCAGCCAACGGCAGATGAGCAATGGCGTAATAGACGCAAATCAGCCCCAGTGTTCCGACGGTTCCCCTAGCGATTAGAAGCGGTTTGTTGTTGCC
Source organism: Photobacterium sp. BZF1 (assembly GCF_014349205.1). NCBI lineage: Bacteria > Pseudomonadati > Pseudomonadota > Gammaproteobacteria > Vibrionales > Vibrionaceae > Photobacterium > Photobacterium sp. BZF1. The sequence goes on along the minus strand of NZ_JACSOF010000001.1, from coordinate 45,648 downwards.
CCATACCGGAATTTTCTTGCGCTTGATATCAAGATAACTGATGACCAACGAAATGAATGCCCTAGCAGCAACAATTTGGAAAATCGGCATGCCAGTGGAACTGACCAGCTTGACACAGGCAGCCATGAGCGCAAAACCAAGCGCAGAAAGCAGCATGAATCTGAGCCCAACAGGGAGTTGGCCCAGAAAAGAGTTTTTCAGAAAAGAGGGGACAAGGGCTTTGTGCATTGGTGAAATTGAAACCTCAGCTGTAATGCAGCCAAAAAAAGCTGCAAATGATAATGGTAATCGCTGCCGCAAGTTTGCCTGAAAATGGTGCACAACGCATTAGATATGTGTGATGAATTGAGTTTAGCCAGTTGCAATCGCAACCGGCGCTTTTGAAGTGTTAAATGTAACTTGCGAAACAATGAGATTAGTTACCATTGTTATTGTATTGTGCAAATGACTTCTTGTTCTGCGTATTGATGTAGTCGGCAGTGATTACTGGCTCATAACGCACATCATCACTGTCTTTCAGCCCCATATCTTTAGGATCGATGACGGCATCCGGTGTAGGGTCAAAGAAAATAGCGATGGAATGTCTTTCATTACCCGAACGGTTTATCACTCGGTGTAGGTTTGAGCTAAAGCGATCGTTAGACCAGCGGTGCAGCAAGTCACCAACGTTACATACGAGGGTTCCCGGAATAGGGACCGCTGTTACCCATTCATTGTCTTTAGTGAGTACCTCGAGGCCACCATTCATGTCTTGCAACAGCAAGGTGAGAACACCGTAATCAGTGTGAGGGGCTGAGCCGTAGCGCTCTTCAGCTTCGTCTTGTTCAGTTGATACTGGGTAGTAAACCAACTGACCGCGTGCGAGCGGCGTTTGGTAGCGCTTTGCGAAAAAGTCTTTCTCTAACCCAAGCGCAAGTGCGATAGCTGACAAGATCTTGTGTCCTACTTCGCAAGCAGCATCATAGTAAGGGAGTAGGTCAGTTTTCAACTCGGGCGTTGAGTTATCCGGCCAAAGATTATCGGCAATGAGCGGAAGCTCAGAGCGCTTTTTATTCAACTCTTCTGTCCATTGCTCTGGCCCCCAAAAGAAGATCTCTTTTAGATCATGGGTCTTATTGCCTTCCAACGTGGCCATACCCGGAGCCAGCCAACCTCGTTGGCTGGTATTAACAGGGATCTCACCTTTGGCTTCTTGTGGTTTGGCAAAGAAGCCGCGCATTGCCGAACTGGCTTCATTAATGACCTGTTGTGGAATACCGTGATTGGCAATATAGAAAAAGCCTTTGTGGGTAACGGCATCGAGGATCTGGTTGGCGACAGCATCTATATTCTCACCCGCAATCAGCGGTGCGATATCAATGACAGGAATGTCATCGGTTGTAATCGTTCTTGCCACACCATATTCGGCATTCCTGATGGCTTCTATCTGGGCAGTTTTGTTCATTGGAGCGGTTGGGGCAAGGGTATCGGCAGCCATAATCTTCCTCTCGACTAGTTAAACCATTGTCTGACTTTTTACTTGTATTCTTAACTTTATTCAAAGCTGTATACAGTCTAGCGAGTGACTTGAAAATGTGTAGATGCTTTGTTATCAAAATGTGATCGGAAGGGGTTTTCGATGCATGCTTTTACTTTGGCGATTAAACGGTATTTTTCTTAAATTTCATAAGCCAGTGCTGATTTTTGCTGTCTGGCAGGGGATAAACCTTGACTCGGATGAAACAAACTGAATACAGTTCATCGAGAATGGATAAGAAAAGTAAATTAAGAATGCCTAGCTCAACCATAGATAAGCCTATGAAAAAAACAGCAAAAAGTAGTGAAGATATTGATGTTTACCAAACCGTTCGTGACATGGCGATCTCGTTTCATTTCAAGCCCGGAGAGCGAATTAACGAAGGTAAACTAGCAACCTATCTTGGGGTTAGCCGTACACCCTTGCGTGAAGCAATGCAAAAGCTGGTGTCAGATAAACTCCTACGCTGGGAGCGGAATAAAGGTTTCTTTTGTCATATGCTCGATGAGAAAGAAGTTTTCGACTTGTACGAGTTCCGTAAAATTATTGAGCAACAGGCGACTTTTCTCGCTGCAGAGAGAGCAAGTGATGAAGAACTTCAGGCACTTAAAGCCGCAGCAATAGAGTATTCAAAACTCGGTGATGATACGCCAAAAGAAGTCTTACTCGATTTTGACCAAAAACTGCATCAACAGCTTGTTATGCTATCGGGTAACCAAGAGTTGGCCGAGGCGTTGAAGAAAGTGAATCAACGTATCTATTTTATTCGTTGGGTCAACCTGACAGATCGCCCCACCGGCAATGACTCTGAGCATATTCACATTATCGAAGCTTTGATTGCTCGAGATGGGCTTAAAGCGATGACGATCATGGGAAACCATGTTGAAAAACGAAAAGAGCAAATTGCCAACTATATTCGTGAAGGCTATGGCCATATCTATACGGGGAATACCCCAAAAATCATTTAGTTTGCCACACTGACAATACTTATTCTAAACGGTCTGCACCATGTTGATGCGGGCCGTTTTTCATTGTGCGCAATTTACATTTCTATCACATTTTTATCACTGTTAATTGACCTTTGATATTCTGTTCTGTATACAGTTTAGAATACAAAATCGGAAAGTGGCTTGCGAACAACAACGATTACAGCGCAAGGTATTCATCAAAAAAGTGAGGGAAAACAATGAAAATGCTCAACAAAGTCGTGCTTTTATCTACTTCTATACTCCTTCCTGCGGTTAGCCAAGCTGAGACAATCGAGTGGACGTCGGGGCAACTTGGTGGCGGTTGGTACAGTATGTCTTCAGGTCTGGCTAACTTGATCAAAAAAGATAACCCAGAGTTTAACCTCAAAGTGGTGCCTGGCGGCGGTACGGCTAACCCGACTAAAGTCAACCGTGGTAGAAGTCAGATTGGTTGGGGTTTGGATACTTTCACTTATCAGGCTTATACCGGCACGGTGTTGTTTAATGGCAAGCCACATGATGATCTAAAGACCATTGGTATGAGCTTTTCAGATGTATACAGCCATTTCATTCGTGCAGAAAATGCACCTTACCAATCCGTTGAGGACATTCTTCAAGGTAAGAATGTAAAGATTGGTATTATCCAGCGAGGTTCGTCAGGTGAGCAGGCATTCCGTTGGATCATGGAAGCTAATGGTACTGACTACAATACGTTGCGAAAGAAACAGGGCTTTAAAATCAACCATGGTAGCTTTGCTGAGCTCAGTTCGCAGTTCAAAGATGGCCAGATTGATTATGTCTTTGGCAACTTAGGCTTGCCTGGTGCTGTGGTTATCGAGATGAACCAATCAAGAGATTTGGCATTTGTCGACTTTTCTGAGCAGCAGCTAGAGAAATTGAATAAGAGCTATGGCCTCTTACCAACAGCTATCCCAGCTGATACCTACCAAGGCGTCTCGCAAGATGCCCACACCATTAAGATGGCTACAACGCTAATGGTCAATAAGTCGGTATCGAGTGATACGGTGTACAAGATCACTAAATCCCTATGTGAAAACCAATCACAGTTGCCATCTATCCATGACAGCATGTCTGTGTTTGACTGCGCGACCTCAATGCAAGATGCCCCTGCACCTATCCATCCTGGAGCCGAGCAGTACTTCAAGGAAAAGGGCTATTTGTAATTACTTTTCCTGAATGAAAAGCACAAGCCAAGTACAGTAGCTTGTGCTTCTTCATGAATTTGTATTTGCGATCTTATTCAATAGCCCGAAACGGAGTCTTATCATGGCTACTGATATGAAGGAACTTCAACCGCAGCAGACTGATTTTCAACGTTTGTTAATGCTGTTTATTATGGCCTGGGCTGTGGTTGGCACCTGCTTCCACTTTTACAGTGCATTCATTGGCTATCTAGAGCCGAGGACCCAGCGCTCAATTCATTTATTATTTTTACTCCCCCTTATTTTTCTTGTCACGCCAGGCCGTAAATCTAGTCTCAGCAGAGGCGAGTTTTTCTTACCGGGTTGGTCTGGACTCTTGCTGTTCCTTATCGCGATTGTGCCATTTGCCTACTCATGGTTTGAGGCTGAAAGAATCAACTACCGTCTTGAAGGGGTGGATGAAATCCTGCCTGTTGAAATGGTGATGGGTACACTGGCAACAGTTCTTATAGTGGAAGCAATCCGCCGGGCCGTCTCTCCTGTACTTGCGGGATTAGTAGCGGTAAGTATCGGTTACCTGTTTGTCACTGATTATATGCCGGGAGTGCTTCATTACCGCCCTATTGGTTTTGATGAGATTGTTGAAACCTTGTTCTTGATGAATGGACAGGGGATCTTAGGCTCTATCACAGGTATTGCAGCTACTATGGTGGCTATCTTCATTGCTTTTGGTGCTTTTATGGAAGCCAGTGGTACTGGGAGATTGTTTACCAATGGCGGTGAGATGATTGCTGGTCGTTATGCTGGCGGTCCTGCCAAGGTGTCGGTTGTGACGTCGGCCTTTTTCGGAACCATGAGTGGTTCTGCGTCATCCAACGTATTTACCACAGGCTCCTTTACCATCCCAATGATGAAGCGTATTGGGTATCGCCCTCAAGTGGCTGCTGGCATAGAAACTGCGGCCAGCGTGGGTGGACAGAGTGCGCCACCTATAATGGGCGCGGGTGCGTTTATTATGGCGGAGATGACCAACACACCGTACTCCGACATTATCGTCGCGGCGGTATTAGGCTCGTTCTGTTTCTTCTCGCTAGTCTTTATTTCGGTCCACTTGGAAGCGAAGAAAAACAATCTGAAGGGGATGGATCCCGCTGATCTTCCTATCTTCAAAGATATTGCTAAAGATCTTCACCTCTTGCTGCCCATCGTTGTGCTAGTTGCTTTGCTGATGATGCGTTACTCGCCGCATACCGCTGCATTATATTCTATTGTGGCGACATTGGTGGTCACCTCACTAAAAACCAGCAGCCGTTTTGACCTGAAGAAATTGCTGAATGTGATGTACAAAGCAGGTGTGAATACTGCCCCAATCGCGATTGCCTGTGCTGGGGCGGGGATCATTGTGGGCGTGCTGACCAAAACAGGGCTAGTTGTTTCTATCGGCGGTATCATTTCTGATGTGTCTGGCGGTAGTTTGTGGTTGGCAGCACTCATTCTGATGTTTGTCACTTTGGTGATGGGGATGGGAGTTCCGACAACAGCTGCATATGTCATAACTTCGGCCATTGGGGCACCGATGCTAATTAATGAATTTGGCGTCCCTGTGCTTGCAGCTCACATGTTTGTGTTCTACTTCGCGATTTTAGCCGATGCGACCCCACCTGTATCGATTGCATCGTACGCGGCAGCCTCTATCGCTCGCTGTAACCCGCTAGTGACCGGCTTACACGCATCGCGAATGGCAATAGCGGGCTATATCGTTGGCCTGAGTTATCTTTTCGTCCCAGAAATGCGCATGGAAGGTGAAGTTCACAATATTGTCGGGCATCTAATTGCCATTATCGGTGGACTAACATTGGTTGCAGGTGCCATCACTGGCTATCTTGGTGGACGGTTGAACATGCTGATGCGCATCGCATTAGTCATTGTCGGCTTATTCCTTGCTTTGTATTCAGAGCTAAACCTTGTGGTTCGCGTCTTTGCTGTAGTGACAGTATTGGCAGGCTTGGTTTATGCCCCAAAACTATTGCGCAAAGAGATGAAACATGAAATGTCGTGAATAACCATCCTTATCCAACTTCAACTTAAGCCATTCTAAATGCCAACGTAAGAGTTAAACCACAAAAAGGAGCTAACTGGCTCCTTTCTTTTGTTTTTTCGTCACACTTTCCTATGATCGATATACCAGTTATAGACGTTTAAGTTCAGTAACTTGGACAATTATTAGCAAAGAGCTATGAAGAAATCTCACTTACCGAGCAAACAATGTGTTGTCTGCGGCCTGCCTTTTTCTTGGCGCAAAAAATGGGAGAAGGTGTGGGGTGAGGTTAAATATTGCTCCAAACGTTGCCGTATGCAGAAGAAGAGGGTAAATCATGGATAAGCACTACGAGTGTTTGAGGCTGATCCTTGGGGATCAATTGAACTTGCATCACTCTTGGTTTCAAGAGCCGGATGATTGCACTCTATACGTGATCGCAGAGTTGCCGCAGGAAATGGATTACGCCTCGCATCATATCCAAAAAATCCAAGCCTTCTTCCTAGCGATGCAGCATATGGCAAACTCGTTAACGGAATCTGATCATCAAGTTTTGCACCTAACGCTGGATGAGACGTCTGAATACGCTGACCTTCCTGATTTGTTGAGTTCGCTAATTTCACGCTTTCAGTGCCAGCGATTTGAATATCAGCAGCCGGATGAATTTAGGCTGTGCCAGCAACTCAGCACATTCTGCCAGCAGCAAACGATTTCCACATCATGTGTTGATAGTGAGCACTTCATTGTGCCTTTTCACGATATCCCTCAGTACTTCACCCGAGACAAAAATGGTCGGTTAGAAACCTTTTATCGAAAGCTTAGGAAAAAGCATCAAATTTTGATGGAAGATAAAGAGAAGCCAGAGGGAGGCAAGTGGAATTTTGATAAAGCCAATAGGGATAAACTCAAACCTAAAGATATTGCTGAACTTCCAGCCCCGCTTTTGTTTGGTAATGATATTTCGGAGATTAACCAGCGACTAATTCGCCACAAGGTTAAGAGTATAGGTGTAAGTAGGGATACATTGCTGTGGCCTGTTAATAGGGAGCAATCGCTGCAACTGTTGGACTTTTTCTGTACTCACTGCTTACCTAATTTCGGCCGTTTTCAGGATGCGATGACATGCCAGGCTGACGATTTAGTGGATGAAAAACAATGGAGTTTGTATCACTCCCGGTTGTCGTTTGCTTTGAACAGTAAAATCATCACCCCGCTAGAGGTAGTTGAATGTGCAATCGACCATTACCGTTCAGGTGAGGCGATCAATATCGCCCAGATTGAAGGGTTCGTCAGGCAAATCCTTGGTTGGCGCGAGTTTGTACGAGGGATTTATTGGACCCATATGCCGGACTATGCCAAGCATAATCATCTTGAAGCCAGCCGGACACTGCCTAGCTGGTTTTGGAATGGCGAAACTAGAATGAAATGCCTACATCATGCCATATCTCAATCCCTTGAGTACGGTTACGCCCACCACATACAGCGGTTAATGGTCACCGGTAATTTTTGCATGATAGCAGGCATTGACCCCAGCGAAGTCGATGCTTGGTACCTAGGCATCTACGTTGATGCTATCGAATGGGTTGAGATGCCAAATACCCGAGGTATGAGCCAATATGCCGATGGGGGGATTGTAGGTAGTAAGGCTTATGCCGCCAGCGGTAACTACATCAATAAAATGAGCGATTACTGCCAGCATTGCCATTATCAAGTGAAAGAAAAAACGGCGGAAAATGCCTGTCCGTTAAATAGCTTGTATTGGCATTTTATGACACAGCATCGTGAGCAATTTGAACGAAACCCAAGGGTGGGGATGGTTTATCGCAATTGGGATAACCAACCTGATGAAAACCAGCAAGCGGTTCTAGATAAAGCCAAACAGCTGTTGATAGATATTGAGCAGCTTTGATTAATTTAAGTGATATAGAGAGGGCTATAGCATTGAGCCCTCAACCAAAATAAGCAAAACTGCCCATAGCCCATTATCTAAAGCTATTCCTTATCGCTCCAATCATGCTTTACACCTTTTTCGTATAGGTATTCCGCTTCTTGAGTTTTACGACCACTGCCATCGATATAAACAGAGCGACTGTTAACGATAAGCTGTTGGTTTTCGTTCAGTTGAAGTATTTGAGATCTTAGAGCAAACGAGTGATCCCAATTAACGGATAGTGTGTTCGACTCTATATTATATGTAGCGATTTCTTTACCCCAATGGCATTCTGTTGGGTGGCATCGTCCCCACATCTCAGCGGTAATTCCATCTTTACTTTTTTGAATTTCAATCCGAGTGATCCCTTGTGTATTGAGATCTGCGTTATTCCACTTACCTACAAATTGATCGACTGTACTGACGTTTGCAGGCTGAGCACTACATCCAACGATACCTGCTATTAGGCCAACCAAGAAAAGTGTATTTCTGAAACGGATTGCTTTGGATAACATGGATTAATCCCGTGAATGTCATTAAGTTGCTGTTTTAATGATGAATAAAATCAAAGAGTCGTGATGTTAATTGAAATGTAGTGTCCAAACAAGGTAGGAAAAAACGTGCGTTTATAACAACCAGCCTTTACCTATTGGGATTTTGGTCAGGCCGGTTGTGAAATGAACATGGTGAGGCTAGCGGGCTAGTTTGTGGTGTGCGCGGGAAAAGTGTCCGGCACAAAAAGCGCCAACAATGGAGAGTTCTCCAGCCAGACACAATGCAGCACAGACCTCAGATAGCGCCTGAGAGTTACCAGAGCCATGCAGGCCTAGCAAGTCCAGGCAAGCTTTTTGGCTAGGTAGAGATGTCCCACCACCGACAGTGCCTACCATTAGATTTGGCAGGGTTACCGACGCATACAATCCACCGTGTTGGTTGACTTCGATACGGGTAATGCCGACGGCTGATTCAGCCACGCAAGCTGCATCTTGACCGCAAGCGATATAAAAAGCCGCAAGTGCATTGGCATAGTGAGCATTGATACCGATACTGCCACTGAGCGTGCCGCCGATAGTATTCATGCGGGCAAACTCTGCCATCTTTTGTGGCGTGGTGTGCAGCATCTTCTCAACCAGTTCTTTGTCGATATTGACTTCGGCCGTGACTTTTTTGCCGCGTACGCCGCGTAGTGTCTGGGCTGTTGCTTTCTTATCACCAGATAAGTTGCCATCAAGAAAGGCTTCAAGCGGTGTGATTGGAGAATGGTGCAAGATATGCTCAAACACAGCATTGGTGGAGATGGTCACCATGTTCTGGCCTGAAGCATCACCCGTCAGGTACTCGAACACAAGGTAAACATGATTACCTTCGATGTTAACACTAATATCGGCTAATTTACCGTGGCGAGTGGTTGATTCGGCAATGCGGCGGAATTCATCATATTGAGTAACCACCCATGCCACAAATTGCCCAGCTTGTGCCAAGTCATAAAAGGCAAAACACGGAGTACGGGTAACCCCTTCATTCAGCAGCATAGCGCTAGCACCACCGGCTTGGGTGATCAGCTGAGATCCACGATTATAGGAAGCGACAAGTGCGGCCTCGGTGGTCGCTAGAGGGACATGAAAATCGTTTTGAGCAAACAGGCCGTTCACTCGTAAAGGACCCGCAATGCCGATAGGCATTTTGACTGTGCCAATGAAGTTCTCGATGTTTTTGTTGTAGCAGAGCATCTGCTCTTGCGTGTGTCCATCGAGCAGTTGTGCTTTGGCTTCCTCGTTGTCGAGCATCTGCCAGCGTCGCTCTACCGCCTTGGGGGTGAGGTAGGGAGTACGTGGCTGTTTTTTTTCCGGCTTGGCAAAGTTAGAACCAAGGCGTTGCTGCAGCTCGTCCGCAGTGAAGTCATTGACCACGGTTTTCATGTGGTCACGTCGATGGAGATTTAATTTTGGCATAGCAGTACTTCTTAGCTAATGACTGCGGCGGATTGTAACCCCCTAATATAAAAACACTACTCCTGCCAGTTGGGAAATTCGCGTGCTGACAGAAATCATTCAGGTTTATCTTGTTTGGCGACACTGAGGAATGTTGCCATCCCGCTGATATCTAAGTAACCATCAGATTTTTTATGGGTTCGGAGGTACTGGTATCCTGTCACAATTTTTAACAGATTATCTGATTCAGTATCGCTGATTTTTTTACCGTTAACATGCTCAAATGCGGCATTAAGTGCCGGTTTGTCGACAACTTCGGCTTGACGGTAGAGGTAGCCGCAACCTGTTGCCAGCCATTCCAGTGAGCAATTTGCCCTCATGGCGATTTGGTTGGCCTTGGCTAAACTTGGTTCACTGCCTTTGAGGTATTTGCGGATTAAGGCTTCGCTGATATCAACCCTGCGGGCAAAACCGCTGATGCTTTCTTCGCCAATTAAGGTTTTGAGGCGGGAGGAAAAAGTCATAGTTCGTACTCCAGTTCGAAGGTTAGGATTTATATCATTGCCTCCTTGGCTGAACAAGCCTAGGATGGATGGCGATTTTTGAGTAAACGGAGTTAAGTCCAGATGGTGGCAAAAGTTGAACTCACCCCGAACGGGCAGCAGTTTTCTGAGTTAGTTCAAGGGTATTGGCGTCTAGCTGATTGGAATATGACCCCACAGGAGCGATTGAGTTTCCTGAAACAGCATATTGAACTAGGTGTTACAACTGTCGATCATGCCGATATTTATGGCAACTACAGTTGTGAGCAGTTGTTCGGTGAGGCGCTGGCGATTGAGCCTAGTGTTCGCGATCAAATTGAAATCGTGACCAAGTGCGATATTAATCTTTGTAGCGATTTGGTACCAGAGCGTAAGATCAACCACTACGATACCAGCAAACAGCACATCGTTAACTCGGTGAACAACTCATTGTCTCGATTGAATATCGAGAATATTGATGTTTTGCTTATCCACCGTCCGGATGTATTGATGGATGCTGATGAAGTTGCAGATGCTTTTGTCCATTTGAAGCAGCAGGGCAAAGTGAACCACTTCGGTGTATCTAACTTCACACCTTCACAGTTCGAGTTGCTACAGTCCCGCTTGGATGCGCCTCTGGTAACCAACCAGGTTGAGATCAACCCGCTGAATTTCGAAGTGGCCCATGATGGTACACTTGATCAACTGCAGATGAAGCGTGTTAAACCTATGGCTTGGTCCTGCTTGGGCGGCGGCGCTATTTTCTCTGGTCAGTCAGAACAGCAAGTCCGAGTTCGCAATGAACTGGAAGCGATTCGCGAAGAAGTTGGAGCAGAGAGTATTGACCAGGTAATTTATGCTTGGGTACGTCGCTTGCCATCAAATCCGCTACCAATCATCGGCTCAGGTAAAATTGAGCGGGTACAAGCGGCGGTAGATGCGCTTAATATTACTCTGACGCGCGAGCAGTGGTACCGTGTTTGGGTTGCATCAAAAGGTCATGGTGTGCCATAGACCGAGACTGTGAATGTCTCAATAATTAGTGGATAAATGAAGCCCCTGCTAGATTCTGGCAGGGGCTTTTTCATGAGTTCAGTAACACAGCTTATAGCTTTTCTTAAGCGCACATTCGGCGGTTTTTAGTGCATCTTGCAAATTGTCGTCATGCGGGTAGGCATCGACCAGTTCACGGAAAGTTTTTACCGCCTTGTTGTTTTGCTTCTGGTTGTAATACGCCCAGCCTTTGATTTCTGCTAACCCGACCTCTTTGCCATAGGTTTGCTCAAAGGCTTCGCTGCGGTCAATGACGTACTGGTAGTCTTGCTTTTCGTAGGCATTGAGAATCGCTTTGGTTTCTTTTTGCTTGGCGTAGAGCATTTTTTGGCTGGGATCGGCTAGGTTGTTCGCCAACAACTCGGCATGTTGTTCGAATCCGGCTTTGTTGAGCGCCAAAGTATAACCATATTGGGTTGACTGGTATTGCTTGTTATTACTGTCCATACCTTCCAGCGCCTTTTCAAAAGAGCGCTTGGCGGTAAGCGGGCGATCGATTTTGTACCATTGCCATCCTGCCAGCGCATGTTGCTCGGCACTTAGCGTTTTGCTTTGATAGAGCATTTGCAGGCATGCTTGCGGGTCGGACTGACAGGCCTTGGCAAGTTGCGGAGAAGAATTGCCCGAGCCTATTTTTTTCAATCCAGGGTAACGGGATGCCCAGAGTTGCTGGTAACGTTTTGCTTCGTCAGCTTTGCCTAATTGCTGGAGGCTGAGGATCTTCCCTTCAATTTGCTTTTGGCTTGGTGTTGCTGTCCAGTTGATTGACTTCTCGAACCATTCCAACGCGCTGCTGTATTGTTTTTTCTTGAGGTGTTGCCAACCGAGTAGCTCGGCACCCTTGGCATCTTTCTTTTGTAAAATTATTTGGCTTGCAGAGCGAGTTTGGCTGGTGCTCAGTTTTTGCTGCCCCAAACTGGCTAGGTTTACTTGGTAGGCGAGCTTTTCGTACTCTGCTGGACTGTAGCTACTGCTATTTTTGTAGCGGCTCAAAATATCTGGCCCTGCATAGGCGTTTGCCCAACCGAGTGTTTTCTGGGTGGTCGACAAGGCGTGTTCCGGACAATTAGACAATAGCTGTGATAGTTTTTGCTTGGACTTTGGCCCATACCCCGATTGGACCTCTTGTTTGAGATCCAGCCAGGCCCACTGGACCCTTGTACAGTTTGACCATTGCGGGTTTTGTGCAAGTAGGCGTTCTGCTTGCGCTGTTTGGTTGGATGAGATGGCTTTGTCGAGTTGCTCAAGGGAAGAGCGGTACTTTATTTCTTCCTGCAAGGACTCGGAAACAGGCTGGTTAGCGGCGGCTTTCTGGGCCTCTTGCCAACCAGACTTTTCCAAGGTTTCCCAGATTGGCCCCTCATCAAAATAATTGTACTGTCCTCGTGGGTTAACTTGCACAGAGACGTCACTTTCTAACAGTTGGATATAAGCCTGTTCGGCAGCGGTTGCTGGAAGTGCAACAAGAAAGGCTAGGGTAAGGCGTTTCATTGGCAATACCTCTCGTGAAAAGCAATATGGGAAAAGATAATCAAGCTGGCAGAGTAATAATCATCGCTGCTATTAGGGTGAGGCAGGGCACTACGGTGCTTGTAGGTTTCTTGGCTCAGTTGTACCAGTGTCGCAATGGCATTGGCCCCATTTGGTGCACCATAGGGAGCCATTTGGCCATTGCTTACATCTACCCAGGCCCGGTTATGTTCAAATAACCAGCGGCGGAAATTGTCATTCACGGCGTTTTCATAACCGCCCCAGATTAGGTAAAGCGGAACACGGTAGCTGGAATAGCTGAATCGGCTAGGGAACTGCTCCGAGGGTTGCCAGCGATTGTCGCGATATTCCAGCCAGTCTGAGGGCAGGTGGTAAGTGCCATACTGATTGCTGTCCAGAATGGATAGTCCACCTTGATTGAGTGCCGTCCAGACACTGTTCATTTTGGCAAAGTCATTGAATGCTGGATAAACCCAATATGACGGGTTCACTATCGTGGCATTGGCTTTTTCAAACCCATAATGAGCTGGCAAAAGGGCTTGATGCTCGCCGAGCGTGACGAAATGCGAGGAGGCGAGAGCTTCAATAATGGCTTTGGCTTGTTGTTGGTAACGTTGCTCCGGCCAAAGTTCGTCTGCTTTGAGGAGTGCCCAGGCAATAAAAATATCACCGTCGCTGGCGTTATTGTTATCTGGAATATGAGGCTTGGAAGGTTGCCACTTCCAAGCAAACAAAGGATCGTTCTGATGCTGGAGGTGACTTTTTGTCCACTGCCATAGCCGCTTGAATGTCTGGTGGTCATTAAAGAATGCGGCCATTAGCATGCCGTAACCTTGGCTTTCACTGTGGCTGATACTGTTATTCCCACTATCGACAACCCGACCATCAGCGGTGATGAACTTGTCCTTGTAAAAGCTCCATAGTTGCTGATCCGCTTTGATGTTGCAGCCATGTACTTTGGCTGCAACCTGCGAACTGGTGAGCAAGGGAATGGATGCGATCACTAGTGGAATCCACTTCATAGAGGCTTCTCCAGCTGACGGTGGATAAGCAATGTAAGTGGTAGCAGCAGTAGTAAAAGTACAACGGGCAACGAGTAGGGGGCTGCGATAAAGCCAGAGCGTGCGAGTTGTTTATCGGCCTCAATGCTATGGATGGACAGTTCAATTTCACCAGGCCCTGACGATCGCTGTTGGCTAAGGTAAATCTGCATTTCCTGGTTCAGAGCCTCTTCGCTAATGGCGCTGAACACTATGTTTCTCCAACCATTGTTCGCCGTGGTTAGCTTGGCCAATTGATCTGTGTCGCTGCTACTTTTCAAATATCCCTTGTTGGTACTGTACTGGTAGAAGTTCCCACTGGCAGGGCTTGAAGGCCCCATATCTTTATGCGCTGGTTGGGTTGATGCACCGTAAGGGGTATTTTGCTGCTGAGCCATAGTCTTGAGGAGTTTATGGCGTACGTAAGAGAGCAAGCCATCACTTTCTTGTCCGGCAGGGGTGGTTACTTTTGCTGAGTTGCCGACCTCAAAAGTCAGGTTAATTGGCCGTTGTTGGCTAGTGTTGTCAGTGACCAAAAGCTCGTTCATCGGACGTCTTGCCTGATGAGTCAAATGACTGAGTAACTGCCACACAGCATTTAGTTGGCTAGGTTGGTCGAAACTCAGGGTCACCTGACTTTCGCTGCCATTGTTATCGGCAAGGAACAAGAGCTGGTCTGCGGGTAACTGGTGATCAAATTTTGTCAGGTAGTTCACCCAAGCACCCAGTCTAATCGCAGAGCTATCCTCTATTTTTGCAATGAATGGCACCGTTGTAGCGCTATAGCTATCGATTTGCTCAGGCCCGTACAATTCGACACTGACCTTATTGAGTCCAGGTCGAAGTTGGTTCATAGGAAAAGCCAAGCGATAGTGTTGTGTTTCACGCCAGCGGCTAGCTCTTAATGGCATACTGTTGGCATAGTCACCGTTAACTCGGATCACCATTGCCGCCTCGCCCGGTTGGACTGAAGGGTGTGCAAGGACCAAATTGATATGGGCTGTCTCGTTTGGGCTGAACAGCGTATTGGATGGCATCATCAAAGGCAAAACCAGAGGCTCTTCGCCGAAAGTTTGTTGAGGAGTAAATTGGGATAGCGTGTATTCTCCTTTGCTTTCGAGCTGGTTTTTTTCTGGTTGCTGGTAGCGGTTAACGACGGCGTATTTATGGTCAGGGAGTGGGTAGTCTGGGTTGGCAAAATAGGCCGTTGCTTCAAGTAACTCCTGTTCATTTCTACCGGATACCACTAATTGCCAGTTACCTGAATGGCCGGATTGGACCAAGCCTAGATAAGGGCCTTTAATGCCGGTTAAGTAGTCATCGGGCAATAAGCCTATGTCAGACAACTGCTTTGGCAAGCCGTATACCAGTTGTATCCGGCTAGTACTTACCGACTCAGTACCAGCAACATATTGGTATTGATAAGATTTGCTTTCGCTTCTCAATGTCCAGCCCTGAACGAGCTGGCTTGCAATAGTGAGAGATAACTGAGAATTATCGTCAATATGGCTTAGAAGCTGTACTGGATGGTCATGGAGTTGCCCGCTTGAAATCAAGGCTGACAAATCAGCTAGCGTTGTCTCAGTATTCCTTGTTGTGTAGTCGAGTTCAAAGTAAGACTGCTGGGCCAATATTTCTGTTACAGCCTCAGAAGCTTCAATGCGTTGCTCTGTCAGGCTCAACGAAGCAGGTAACTGGTGACGAACCGAAATAGTCATCATATTGCCGTACCGCTTGAGCAAGGCTTGCGACAGGTTTACCACTATTTGCTGTGATTCCCCATTGGGTTGCAGCTGGATACTGGCAATTGGCTTTTCCCCCAGGTTGACCCACAAATGGGCGAGATCAATATTTCCCGAATGGGTCAGTGACAGGGAGACTTTGAGGTTATTGACTTGCTGGTTCGGCAAAATGGTCAGTGGAAAACTGATCTTGTCCCACTGGCCTCGTAATGTTGAGTCCCTCCCTTCCGGTAATACGAAATTGAGAGGTACATTCACTGTTTGCGCAATGCTTATGGCAGAGAAAAACAAACCGCAAATAAGGAATAGATAACGTTTCATTGGCGTACATCCTGTGTGTTGTTTTCGTTGCGGATTGTTTGGTTGAGATTGGTTTGGTTGCTGTTTGTCGATGCGTGGCGCGAAACCGATAAGCTGTAAGCTAGGCTCTTGAAACCTAGTTTGAAGAAATGGCCGATCGCGTGGATCACACCCCGGCGTTGTTGCTCTTCAAACTGTCTGCGCTGGGACCATTTCTCGCTATCACCGAATGTCATACGGGTAAATGTTTGCCAGGTTTGGGTGCTACTTTCTACGACTTGGCAGTTTGCTGATTGGCCGTTGGCAAGATATTTCACCTGGTTAACTCGCATTGCTAATCGTTGGGGTTTGAGTTTCTTCTTGCCGTTGATAGATTTTCCGGCTTGTTCGACATAACAGGTTAGCTCGACAATATCGGCGGGTTTTAGGTCATGTTCCAGTGACTTGATGGTTAGGTGGGCACCATTTAGGGATGTATCTTCAATGATGGCCTCCGATGTGTTTTTGCCTATGGCGACAAAGGCATGGCTACGGCATTGGGTGCGGGGTTCCGACCGGCGCTGTCTCTTTTCGACCATGGCTCCAAGGCATACGAAGCACATCATCAAGTTGAAGGTATTGAACACCAATACAACCGCCAGTTGACCTTGTTCGGCAGGATATTGATAGAAACGGAATAACCCGAACACTTCGGCAAAGGATACAATTGCAGTTATCGTCGCAATAACCGGCATCAGTGGTGAAAAGTGGGTTTTCGAGGTTGTTTCACCTTTGGGTGTCACTGCAAAGCTTGGTTTGCGTGGGTTGATAATGGCCGACAGTACGGGAATAACGAGGAATACCGATAAAATGGTTTCGTAGAACTCTGAAAACAAAGTATTTCTGTTTTTGCCGAACAAGTGTTGGGTAATCGCAATACTGATCAACAAGTGGGGAATGGCATAAGCAATGAAGTCATTGGCATTGCCGACGAAGATTTGCAGATCAAACAATAGATAGCATAGCGGAGCTATGAGGTAGACAACTCGAAAAAGAGGGAAGAACCAAAACAGGGTGGAGTTGAGATAGCACAATTTTTGCGGGATTGTCAGTCCGCGTTTGAGCACTGGGTTATTCAACATCAATATTTGCAGCATACCCTGCGCCCAGCGGGTTCGCTGGGTGACATAACTGCCGATGGTATCTGGTGATAACCCTGCAATCATTGCCTTATTGATATAGGCACTGTCCCAGCCTTTGGCATGGATATCCAAAGCGGTATCTGCATCTTCAGTGATTGTCCGAGTTGAGATCCCTCCAACCTGTTTCAATGCTTTACGACGGATGATAGCTGCAGACCCACAGAAAAAGCTGGCGTTCCAGAAGTCCAACCCCTTGAGGATGCCGTTGTAAAACATCTCATTTTCAGCCGGTACTTTATTCTCGATGCCCAAATTTCTTTCGATGGGGTTTGGCGTGACAAAAAAGTGCGGTGTTTGGACGAAGCCGAGATTAGGCTGGTCCTGAAATTGCCCTACAGTGTTGCTCAAGAAATCTGTTGACGGGACATGATCAGCGTCGAGGATAAGGACTAGTTCACCACTGCTATGGGTTAGTGCGTGGTTGATATTACCCGCTTTAGCATGCTCGTTTGCTGGGCGCGTAAGGTAATTGACCCCGAGATCTTGGCATAATTGCTTGAGGGACCTTGAGCGCAGCCGGGACACAGCCGCATTATCCGGGTCGCTATCGTTGAGCTTTTGCGCAGTACCACCGTCATCCAACACCCAGACATTGACAGTACCGGGATAGTTCAATTGTGTTGCGGCAGCAATAGTGGGACCGACTACCCGAAGAGATTCATTGTAAGTAGGGATGAACACATCAACGGTGGGAATCGGTTTACTGCTATCGATAGGGGTAATGTCACGTTCGCGGTGTTTTGCATTTACGAACATACCCAATAAGTAGATTGTAATACCGTAGACTTCGGTAATCAGCAAGGCCAATGCGAACGGAATATCTAAACTGCTTTCCCACGGTAGGGTCTGGTCGTATCGCCACCAGATATATCGGATAGATATAAATGCCCCTGTTAACAACATCAGTAGGTGTAAATAGGGTTTATTTTTGGCCGTCATTGCCATTAGAACGATGAGAAATGCGCTAGCTGATAGCCACAAGTGGGTTTCCATCGAAACTTGTAGGGTCGCCAAACTGATGATGGCAACTATAAGGATGCTGGCAGCCAACCACTTCATCCATGATACCGCATTGAAAATACGCATCACTAAAACTCCTGCAGGTAAAAACTTGGTTTGAGATCATCCAGCCATTTGAGGCCATCTTGGTTTTCCGGCGTGCAGTAGTGGATAAAGACCGACAACCACTGATCCATCCGGCGGGTATGCTGCTGGGCGTAAGTACATTTGTCGCCATTGGGCATAACGTTTACCCAGCGTTGGTAGGGGCCTACAGCATTGTATTTCCGCTCTGCCTGTTGGCTCGGCAGTACAAAGGAAAATTGAGCTGGTGGAGTCTCGAGAGGAGTTTTGGAAACGATTTGGATTATTAAGTTTTCACCGCTTTGGTAGGTCTCGTTTTGTAACTCAGACCAATACCAAATATCTTGATTACGCCGCTGTCGGTAGTTTGACACTAGGGTGATCCCATCGGGGTAGATGGGAAGTTGGTAGTCATGAATGGTCACAGGATCGTCAAAGCTGTGGCTGACAAATTCTTGATGGGTCAGCTGGCAGCCGCTTAATCCTAGAGTACCTACTGCGAGGCAATACAGCCTTAATGCCTTCATGGTTTCTCCTTGCTGAAACGCATTTTGTAGCGGTGTTCAAGTCAAAATTGATACACAAAAAAGTTAAAAGAAAACAAAAAAATCTTAGTTAGACAGGGTAAACAACAGTGTTTCACCTTTGCGAATAGTCTCGAAAATGGGATACATTTTCCTGAATGAGAAAGAATCTGCGTTCTAATAAGTCGGCTTTTCAAGACAATAAGTCAGATGTGATTGGAAAAGTGCTTAGGGGAAGAGGCAAGTTGAAGGTATGGGGGAGATCATTGGGATATATGGTAGGGAAGGATGGCTGCTTGGACGTGGTTTGCTTGGTGCAAAGAAACAGCGCTTTATCTAGTGCGATAAAGCGCTGAAAATTGCAGATTCTAATCAGGCATTATTACCACTGGCCAGTGTTTTCCATTGAAGCCCAAGGTTCGGCTGGGGCAAGCGCTTCACCTTTTTGCAATAGCTCAATAGAAATACCATCTGGTGAGCGGACAAATGCCATATGGCCATCACGAGGTGGACGGTTGATGGTTACGCCATTTGCCTGGAGGTGTGCGCATAAGTCATAGATATTGTCGACACGAAATGCCAAGTGACCGAAGTTACGTCCACCGGCGTACTCTTCAGGATCCCAATTGTAGGTCAGTTCAACCAAAGGTGAGCTGGTGGTCTTGGCGTTCTCTGCATCGCCAGGAGCAGCAAGGAAGACCAGTGTGAAGCGACCTTTTTCACTTTCTTTGCGGTTGGTTTCAACCAAGCCCAGTTTATTACAGTAGAAATCTAGCGATGCATCGAGATCGCTGACCCTTACCATTGTATGTAAATATTCCATTGTACATCCTGTTATAGTTAGCTATTGCTCATCGCCAAGTTACTATTCTAACAGTAATTCTGCAACGGCTTCGCCAACACCAGTAGCTGATTGAGGGTTTTGGCCGGTGATAAGGTGTCCGTCGATAACAACATTATTGGCCCATGCATCAGCACCAATAAATGTGGCATTGGCTTGCTTTAGCTTGTCTTCAAGCGAGAAAGGAACAACGCCTGTTAGCCCAACGGCTTCTTCTTCCTCATTGGTAAAGCCGGTGACTTTCATGTTGGCAATGAGATGGTCGCCATTACCGTAAGTCATGTTAACCAAAGCAGCAGGGCCATGGCAGATGGCAGCTAAAATGCCATTTTGCTGATAGATGGCAATGGCGACACGTTTCACGTGTTCGTCATCGGGAAAGTCCCACATGGTGCCGTGACCGCCGGCAAAAATGATAGCCTGATAATCAGAGGGCATAATGTTATTAAGGGAGTGGCTGTTTTTTAATTGCTCGACAAGGTCGGGGTTTGCCAGAAAGCGTGCGTTGGATTCATCTTCTTCATCCCAACTCTTTGGATCAATAGGTGTTTCTCCACCTGCGATTGAAACAATATCCACTTCGATCCCTTTGTCTACAAGTGCAAAGTAGGGATGGGTTAATTCCGATAGCCAGAAACCCGTCGTTGTTCCTGTATTGCCTAATGCTGCATGGCTGGTAACTACTATCAATGCTTTTGCCATAATCATACTCCCTTAAGTAAGAGGTAAACTCACAGCGAAAGCATAGTATACCTATATGACTTCATGGGAGAGTCTATTGGGGATGTAGCTCGTGTTGCTGCAAAGCCCTCTCGCTACACTTAATAGAGGAGCGAGTTTTTCGGGCTGAAATGCAGGGGAGAGGAAGAGATGGCGAAGCAAAAGCTGACTATATTCTATGATGGTGCCTGTCCAAGTTGTGTCAATGACCGTAATTGGTTTGAGCGCCGCCTCAGTCAGCCAGAACATGTTGATTGGTATGATATTACGGGTAGAGACGCGGACTTGAAAGCGATAGGTGTAGACCCAGAACTAGCTATTAGAGAATTGCATGTAATGAATGCTGAGGGGGAAATCCTCAAAGAGCTTGATGCCTATATCTTGCTGTTTAATCAGGTATGGTATTTACGCCCATTAGCAATGGTAGTGGCATTACCTTTTGTGAAAAGACGGCTGTCTGGTTGGTACAGGAGAACAGTAGATCGTCGCTTGGCTAGCCAAGGGCGGATAGAAAGTGATAAATGAAGGTAAGTGCCTAAACTGGACTCACCTTCATATAAAGCGACATATCTCTCTTGTTAGAGGGCTTTGACCATTTTCTGCAAGAGTGAAATTAATTGCTGTTTCTCATCTGTATCTAAGCTGCTCAGAGCCTGATCATTTATAGCGACGGGAATCGGCAATAACTCCGATTTTAACTCACGTCCTTTTTTGGTCAGAAAGATGCGGAATGAGCGGCGACTGTTTGGGTCGTTTTGCCTTTCAACTAGACCTAGTTTTTCAAGCTTATCGATAGTACGTGTCGTCGTAGAGTTCTCCACTTTAGATTTTTGTGATATCTCAGTTTGGGTAACCCCTTCCTCCTCCCATAGGCACATAAGCGTTGGCCAGAGTGCGATGGTAAGCCCATGTTTCTTTAATTCTGTGTCGAAAGTCCTTGCCGCATTATTGGCGACAACATTGATCAGCCACCCGAAGCTGGACTGTCGGTCAAATTCTTGTGTCATAAGGGAAGACTAACCTTTATGGATTATAAACTGGCAACTATTGCTATTGTAACTGATAGGGCAGCAACAAACAGTACCAATGCTCTTAGATTACTCGCAAAATGAAGCGTACCTGACTGTATAGGCTCGGGGTGAGTTTGCTTGCCGGTGATCATGGCCAGTACCAGTGGTTTTTTGCGTAACTTGTAGATGACAATCGCTGCCAGGTGGATAACAACAAGCCCAACCAAGGTTTTGGCAACAAAAACATGGATACCTTCAACTATGTGGTAGAACTGATCGCTCAAGATATGTTCTAGAGACGCGAAGTTATCGAACCAACCGGCAAGCGCTAAACCACTTAGACACTGGATAATCAAAAGTGTGAGTAGGGCAAATACCATCAAACCACCTGCAGGGTTATGCCCCGGTTTTGGTGAGTGTTTCCCTTTTAGATAGTTCAGTACCACGCGTGGTGAGCGGATAAATTGCGAAAATCGACTCGTCTCACTGCCAAACACTCCCCAGCAGATCCGCCACAGCAAAAGAGAAAGTAATGCTAGTCCAAACGTAACATGGGGACCTCCGCCATTGAAGCCGCTCATTGCAACAAGTGTGAAGAGTAACGCCTGTAGCCAGTGGTAAAGCCTTGTTGGTAAATCCCAAATCTTCATAGTCTTTGACCTTTTTTAAGTAGTTCTGAATGGTTGGTGGGATAAATTTACATTGCAATAGTTGCAATTACAACTATTGCAATGTAAATTTATCCCGTCGAAACAGAATGACTAATTACAACAAGCTAAAAATGGGAGTGACAAATGATGATGAAGCAAAGAAAATCTGTAGTGATGGGTGTCGCGTTGGGACTTGGCCTCAGTTTCTCTACTGTCTCGCTAGCAACTAGTGGTGGAGGGCAACAAGATACCGAGTCTAGTGCTGCGCAGAGTATCGAACAACGCCAACAGGCCTTTGTCCAAATTGAATCGGGTGCCAAGCTGGCAGGAAAGATGCTCGATAATAAACAAGTCGATTGGGAGGGCCTGGAGCAAATTTCACAAGAGTTGTATCAATCATCGGTAAGCTTGCATTCTTTGTTCCCGGAGGGAAGCCAGCAAGGGAGCAAAGCCAAAGAGAAGGTCTGGAAAGACAAAGCAAAATTCGAACGTTCATTGAACCAAATGGATGCGGGGTTTGAGCTGCTGTACCAGGCAACTTTGGCAGAAGATAAAAAAGCCGCTCAGCAAGGGCTAAAGAGTGCCCAATCTACATGTAAAGCGTGTCACCGCCAGTATCGTTCACGTTGGTAGTAGCAATTATTCTCTTAGCCTTTTTTAACTGTGCTGTTAAGCTAGTTGAATATTGATTCAACAGTAGAAAACCATGCAAGCACATGATCAGGGAAAAGGGTGGAAGACGCCTGAGGTATTTTTGGTATTAATTTCAATTATTGTACCTGTAGCATTTTCAAGCTGGCAGGCATTATTGAATAACTTTGTTATCGAGGAAGCGTCTTTTACAGGGGCTGATATCGGCTTATTACAAAGTGTACGTGAAATACCGGGTTTTTTGGCCTTTACAGCCGTCTTCGTTTTACTGTTTATTCGTGAGCAGAGATTCATGTTGCTCTCGCTTGCGATGCTGACGATCGGAGTCGCGATTACAGGCTTTTTCCCATCAGTGTTCGGCCTATTAATGACAACCCTGTTAATGTCTACCGGGTTTCATTACTTTGAAACGCTCAAACAGTCTTTGTCCTTACAATGGCTGAGTAAAGAAGAGGCACCAGAAGTACTGGGTAAACTTATTTCGGTAGGTGCCTTGGCTTCACTTTGCACATACGGTGCCTTATGGCTGATGCTTGAGCAGTTTGAATTGTCATTTAAGTGGGTTTACCTCATTACGGGCATGGCGGCTTTTGCAGTATTGGTTTTTATTGCAGTGACATTTCCTGAATTTAAAAGTGAAACCGTACAGAACAAGAAGCTGGTTTTGCGCAAACGTTACTGGCTATATTATGCGTTAACCTTCATGAGTGGTGCCCGTCGTCAGATCTTCATTGTGCTGGCTTTATATACGGGAAAACTTAAAATTAAGTGAGTGAGTGAGTGAGTGACATTCCAAGCTTTGCCTGACTTCTCCCTAGATTTACTCCCCCAAAATACCGTTACAGTATTTTTGCTTTTTGTAATACACCGTATTTTTATCCCTCTGTTCGCTCCAAAAACCTTCCGCAGAAGCCCGCAAGTATTACAAAAAAACATTTATGTTTGGTCACTAGCGGCCAGATATAAAGACAAAGATCAAGAGCCGCTTTGCAGGGGCGCGCTGCGCATGTTGGTCACTACCGAATCAGGATCGAGACGGCCTTCGGCCTAGTCCCGGCGTATTAACAGCAGTGGATAATTGACCATCGGAGAGACGCCTTCCATGCCCTGCGGGCATCAACCGAGCTCGCTTACGCATTGTCGTCTTTCAAGAGGGTAGCGAGGTAGCTGTTCCTGCGATGAGCATTACTGGGTGCCTCTGTGATCCGCCGGAAATCTTCGGCACTCCCGACGATATGAATTTCAGCTTCTGCCCGAGTGATCGCCGTATAGAGCCAAGCACGGTCAGTGATACGGCCAAATTGAAGCGCCACGATGATCCGGGGGAACTGTGACCCCTGAGCCTTGTGGAGCGTGATAACATAACCTAGCTCCATACAGTCCAATACCGTAGGGGTGATCTCAACGACTTCATCAGTGTCCAGCCGCACTGTACCCAATGACTCGCCGGCACCCTCAACGCTCTCCAGAACCCCCAGTGAACCATTCTGGATGTCTTTATCGTACAGGTTTTTGGTGAACAGTATAGCGTCACCCTGACATAGATTTCGGTAAAACAGTTCGCCTTGCAGTTCGAACTGAAGCGGTTTGCCATCGGGGTTCACCACGGTTTGAGTTTGGGAGTTAATTACCCTGACCAGGTCTCTGGTAGGTCCCATAACGCGAGTGGTCTCTGGCGCCTCCTGGAATAGCTCTGTACAGCGCTGGGCAATCTGCTGCCTCGGGGTCTCATGAAAGGTGATTGCGCCTGTGGTCAGGTTTTCAGGAACCTGACCAGCATTCACTGATTTTGAATATTCAGGGATCCCCGTAGCGCCATCCTGGCGCTTTACAATATCGAGCGTCGTATTAGTGATCGTGGCACTTTCCACAATATCAGACAGCACCTTGCCACATCCGATGGGTGGGAGCTGATCAGGATCGCCAGTCAAAAGGATCCGAACCGACGGATGTAAGTGGGTGACGATCCGATAAGTAGTCGGGATGTCGAGCATCGATGCTTCGTCAATGACCAGCAGATGTCTGGGCTTTTCCGCTGTTGGGACAATCATTTCACCCTTGAGCAGGGCCGCGATGGTCTTGGTCTTCATCCCAATCGACTCGTTCATCCGTTTCGCAGCACGGCCTGACAATGCGACGGCATGGATCTCATAACCCAGAGCCAGAAACGCTCTCAATGCGGTTCGAAGCACGGTTGTTTTACCGGTACCAGCTCCCCCTGTAATGCACGCCACGCCGTTATCAAGGCTTTCCAGCACTGCTTCCTGCTGTCGGGCGAGCAGTTCGTAGGGCAGTTCGGCTGCGGCCTGGATATAAGCGTTATTCGCCACTTCATCAAACAGATTACTCTGTGAGGCCAACGTCAGTAACCGCTGGGCGATCACCTTTTCCATAAACAATTGAGCTGTCGGATGATAGGTCCCCGTTTTCGGGTTTAGTACATACTGCTCTTTTTCGTAACCAGTACGGAACGCCTGAGAGACAAGTTCGTTGTCTTTTAGCAGTCGTTTGAGCTTTGGTCGCAAAGCGTCCTGTGTGGTGTATGTATGGCCCTTGTCAGTCTCGGCGTGAATGCAGGATCCCAGTGCCGCACTGAGGCGACGGGGATCATCGGTTGCAATGGCAAACTTGCCCTGGGCCAGCTTATCAACCGCTGTGAACGGCATGCCGAACCCTAGCAGACGATATGGATTCTCTTGGATCGCCTTAATGGATCCCTTGTTGTGGTATCGCAGTAAGCGTTGTTGGATAGGGCTGGGTATTTGATGTTTCGACATCCAGTTGCAGGCACTCAGGTTCTCGTACTTCTTGTATCCCTCATACAGGCCGTTGATTGCATCGACGCTCAGAACGCCTTGGAGACGCTCTCTGGATGCACGACAATCATGGTCTAGCAGTGAATACAGTTCCTTGCCAAATTCTGTCCAGAGCGCCCTGGCTTTACATACGCCTATGCCCCGGAATTGCTTGTCTGAGGCAATAAACTGAATAAAATCCTCACCGGTTATCTCCAGATTACATTGCAGATCATCCGGTTTGTCGTAGAGGTGTTCGTCTATCTGATAATCCCCTAACTCTATGGTGCTCTGCTTCCTCGCCCCGGTCACGGACCAGTGCTGGCCCTTAACAGGTTTCACGGGTAAATCGTTCGGGTGGGTCTTGACGGCAATACAGTATCTGGCTGATTTCACCAGGTGACTGCCCTTGAGCAATGGCGTGCCAGCAAATATGACTAAGTCCTTGGATTCATAACGGACACTGGTGACTCGAAATTGATCACTGTGAACGAGTGGATTCACCATGGCATCACTCCCATTTCAGCTCTTATTGCTGCTTCCTCTTTGAAGCAGGCCAACATATTCTCCAGCTTCGCAACTTTTGCCTCTAACTCCTCTTTATCAGCTTTCAACTTGTCGTTCTCAGCCATCAATTCGATGTTTTTCTTTTCTAGGGCAGACAGATTGCTGCTGTCCAGTCGACGCTGATTAGCGGTATGATCGTAGGGCTTGGGCTTGCCCTTATTGGCTGCTGCCTTCGCTGTCAGGGCGGGCAGCACCTTGCTCTCACGTAGACGGTCTTCCAACTCTGCTAGCAGCTTGGCCACGGCTGGATTCTGCCGTAGTACTGATTTAGTAAACCCACACGCCTTGGCAATTTCCGTCCGGTTTAACTTGTCATCCCAGATGATTTGTTCCAGGTCACCATCGGTTTGCGTTGCCACCCAGGCTTGGAAGCTTGCCAGGTTTTGCTTTGCTTTTTCACGTCCGTTCGCCATCTCTTTCGCTCCTTAGCTCCTTGCTGGCCCGTCAGATCAACTGTTGCATGTCATCATCGGTTTGCGTTGCCACCCAGGCTTGGAAGTTCGCCAGATTTTGCTTTGTCATATCTGTTGGTCATCTACTTCTCCTTCTTTGCCCGTATAAGTGCCTCAGCCACAGCGTCTTTCAGTTGCCGGTTAGTGGCACACTTTTTCAATATGGCGTCGATAACAGCAAACTGCTGTTCCGACTTGAGTTTAAAGTGCTCTTTCTCGGCCTCTACGGCGCGGTACTGTTCAACAAGATCCCGATCTGATTTGGATAGTTTCAAGAACGTCTCTAAAGCCGCAGCCTCTTGCCCATTACCTTTGCCCCTCGCTCTGGCTTTCGCTCTGAGGTAGGCCTCTTTGATCGACGGATACCGCTCAAGCCGCTGTCGCGTTGTCTTTAGACTCTGGAAAGTTTCGAGCTGCTCAACCAGTGAATCCCAGGTTATCTTCCCGTTCCATACCGCGATAAAGCGCTCAATGTCTCTGATTTGCTGTGTGGTCAGTGGTGTCGGTTTCATTTATAACTCCTGGAGTTGCGTCAGCAATTGGGACATCATGCTTTGGGGTTCTTCCTGCGGTTTGCAGGTCTCGAGAGCCTTTTGCAGCGCCGTTTCTGGGTCAGGTAGCACATAGGCGCGTTTGTGGACGACTACGTTCTGGAGGTCAGTAATTCGGATTTCGTTTTTGGAGCGGACAACCCGAATCACGGATCCATTATCAATCAAGGGGTCTTCGAGCAGCTCAATCAGTTGCTCCAGCATTTCAACGTTGCCGCTGTGGGCTTTGTAAAACTGATGCATGCGCACGCTGCCAGGGAAGTTGGGTCTGGTCACAATGTCCTCCAAACGAGCGCGCTGAACCGCACAGTCGCCTTTCAGCAATGCCAGGGCATCGTCATCCCCTTTGACGTGACAGGAGGACTCACACAGCGTACATTGCAGCTCGAAATCGCTGAGGTACTCACACGGGCTGAACATCAGGTTCTGCTCACAAAAGCCCACACTTGTTTTCGAGGCCACGCCATCACCCCGACCGGTCAGTCTCTCGTATTCGCCCATGGAGTAGACACGCAGGGTTTGGGCAACCTCTTCGGGCTTGCGCTCATCTTCTGGCTCTTTGAAGAACACGTCTCGAATGACGCCGGTGCGCTCATCTTCCGTACTGTGCAGGTATGACAAAACCTGCTCCGGGCTCACCCGACCAGACCATAAGTTCAGCAGGTTGTGTGAAATGCCTGCACGCTCCCCTGTGGTGTTCAGCCAGTGGCGAAACTGGTGTGGATTAATGCTGAAATCACTCGAAAAGCCAAACTGTTGGAAGATAGTCGCTGTCGGGGTCTTTGCGGACAGGGCGACTGAAAAGGCATCCGAAAGGAGCTCGCCACCAATGAGACCGAACCAGCTCATTGCGCCAATATAGGCGGTTTTCTTTGCATTTGTATACCACTGCTGCCCGGTCAACAGCAGGGCCGCATTCGAGTAGGCCACCCAGTTCTCGCCGCTGGCATAGCAGCGGGGAAAGGTTGGCAGAACAGTTCGAAGGTAGGCCAGCCAGCCCGATTGGAACCCCGTTACCGACAGCTGCCTATTCGCAATATGGCCCTCGAAAATGGTATCGATGTGGGCCTTTTGCAACTTAAGGCCCAGCACAGCATCCGAGCTGGCTGTGGATAATAAAATGCGGTCCTCACGGGTCAGTTGGCACACCGCTTTAGTCGGGTATGTCGCATGCTTCGCTCGTGCTGCTCCCTCGGTCCCCTTGGGCACTTGCAGCGTGGCGTCTTCCGCATAGAAGCCGAGCAGGTAGCCCAGTTGCAACAGGTGGGCAGGGGCATTCAGGTCACTGTTGGATTTGGCTATACGACTGGCCGATGGCTTGAAGTTACCCAGCAGTTGCTTCAATGGCTTGTCCGGGTGCTCGTAGAAGCGTGCCAGGATACGGGCAGGCTCACTGAGTTGGCGCATATATTTCAGGCAACGCTTGACTGGTTCCACCATACCTGCGACCAGGTGATTCCGATTGTCCTTGTAGCCTTTTGAGCCCTGCCAGTCGAGCCAGTGAACCGTGCGGCCTTTTTGGGTGTGGCTTTTAACTTCCTGATTGGTCAGCGCGGGCAGCTCAGCAGCCACCCGGTTAGGCGCGGCCAAGGCAAGGGCAGACATGGTGCACACCAACGCCTGGCGCGGATTGTCCGGCTTCGCCTGTGTTTGTGGCCACTCGGCTTCATCCGGCGGCACCACATCAAAACAAATCGCCCCCAAAGCCGTCAACACCTTGTCATCAGGCATTTTCTCGCTGTTCCTTATCAGCCGGTCATAGCCATCAATTTTACTCTTAATGCTGGGATACCGCAGCGTTGCTGCGATAAACTTGTTAGCCTGAAGCCAGCAAAAGAAATTTCGAGTTTTCCTGCCTGAGCCCTCGCTTAACGAGGCCAGGGGGTCCACATCGGCTTGTGACAGCAGGTGCATTTGCGGTTGCAGCAAAATTTTAGCATTGTGGACAAGAGCTGTTTTTCGTTTCAGTGTGCCATTGGTGGCCACGACCTCGATGGCGTAGGCCATCAACAGGTGACGCTGCTCGTTATCCAACGCCCATGCCTGCTGCACATTGCCCATATTGACTATCTTCTTGTTAGCCTTTGCAGGGTCGTGAAAGTAGAGGTTGACGGTGCGACCATCGGGATAACGGTACTGCCACGCGACATCATCATAGCTGGCCGGCAGTCCTGCTTGGTTGGTATAGCCCAGCAAGGGGGTGTCGAGCATCTTCTGAATAGCGCGATGGCGGTTGGCCTCCAGTGGGTTCAGGGTTTTCATGCGGTGCCCTCCAGTTTGCTCATCTTCCTGTCACTGCACGCCATGATGGTTGCTCGAATGTACAGGATAATCCTTCGCCAGCGACGTAAGACCAGCTC
Organism: Photobacterium sp. BZF1; assembly: GCF_014349205.1. Classification (NCBI taxonomy): domain Bacteria; kingdom Pseudomonadati; phylum Pseudomonadota; class Gammaproteobacteria; order Vibrionales; family Vibrionaceae; genus Photobacterium; species Photobacterium sp. BZF1. The sequence goes on along the minus strand of NZ_JACSOF010000001.1, from coordinate 16,570 downwards.
GTCGGCCTCGTTCTTCCGGTTGAGCTCTAGGCGGCGCTCAGCCTTGGCCAGTTGGTACTCGTGGTCTCCCTCCAAAAGTGGCTTGAAGTTTTCGCATGGATAACAGCCCAATGGCTTCCCCCCTTTTGCCTTGCAACTATCGCAGCTATGTGGTTCGCGTAAAATGCCCACCTCTTCATCGAACTCGTTGACCACGGCAAAGCCTGGTTCTTGCTGTGTCTCAGCCACGCTAATACGGCCAAAGTTGCCCAGAATGTGATTACCCGCCAGCGCCTCATCAATCCGCACCCGTGCCTCATGGGACAGGTCGATATAGGGTTTCACCGCATCTGTCGTCACCCCGTGTATCGCAGCCAGTTGGTCGTCGTTCAGTCCCTGGATAGACCCGTTGGTGAGCGTGGTGTGGCGCAACCGGTTGTTACCCACCGTTATTTCGAGCGGGTCAATTCGGTCACTGCGCATGTGCGGCCGCAGGTTGGCGTTAAAGAAGTTGCCGAGTTTTACCCTCATGGTTTCTGCAGAGGTGTGGTAACTTTTGCTCTTCATGGACAGCGATTGAAACAGCGTGGCTTTATCCGGAAACACCGTCGTGAACAGGTTTAACTCCGGGAAGACAGGCGATTTCTTGCGTACTTCAGTCAACTCCTCATTCGTGAGTACAATGCCTGACTTTTTGAGGTTATCAGTCATTGTTGCCCAGTAGAGCTTGTGATACAGCACGACCAAACTGGACAGCTCTCGCGTCAAAGGGTGGCTACGACGCTCAGCAAAACCACGCATCTCGCCTTGCTTGCCTTTGAAGGTGCGTAGATGCAGTACATCATCCTCGGCCAGTAGTGGACTGGTAATGGCTTGACTGAAGGGAACGCCTGCTTTGCGTACATCGTCCCATTTCATTGCTACCAGTTGGCAGGGGCGCCGTAGAATGGCCCGCATCAGATGGTAGGCCAGCTGTGTTCCCAGCCGCGTAATACGCGTTGGACTCACGACCTGGGGCCAGCCAGCGACCTCTTTCAGCATTTGGTCGGTGGCTAAGCGCTGCGCATAGGTTAGTGAGTCCTCCTCTTCTTCCGACAAAGCCCCTTTGTAGGGATCCAGAATTTTTCGTTGGATTTCCTCTAAGCCGACCCGCTCGATAAAGGCCAGTTCATCATCAAAGACGTGATGGCCTATCTCCTTGGTAGTGTTGAAAAACGTGCCCAGTTTATTCTGGTACGATACTGATAACTGTGGCCACACCTGCTCGATGCCATGACGATCCAGTGATTCGATGTGACTTTTCATTAGTAAGGCGTAGCTATAGAACGTATTGGGACTTAAGCGCGTGGCCATGTCAGTGAACACGTACAGCATTGCACGCTTGCGGTCGACACCGATATCAACGGTGTGAAACCACTGCATGTCGATGTTGTCTAGCGTTGCCACATCCAGCATCCATTGGTCTTCCGAGGGCCGAAAATCAAACGCCTTGTTTTTAGCCTGATGTAGTCTCAGCATCTCCGGGTCGGTGATATAACCCCGGTCATCGGATGAAGGTTGTCGTGCCTTAGTCATTAGCGGATTCCTTTGGGTTAAATTGCTCTGCCTGGCGACCTAGTGACAGCTCCGCAGCCTTTTGGGCTAGGCGTTTTTCGTTGTAGTGGGCAAACATTTTGGTGTTTTCTGACCAGCTCAAGGTGGCAACCGCCATATCTTTGATGACATCGGGAGGTATCCCCTGCTTTTCGGCTTCCTCGTCGAGTATCTCAAGCATCTTATGGCGGAGCATGTGAGCTCTAAGCTTGAATCTCAGGTACTTCGACAGGACATCAAATAGGTAGTTAAACCCTGTTATCGACAGTGGTTGGCCAGCTGAATTGCCTTTTTCGGACACAAACACAAAATCGTGTTGATCCGCTCCAGGGATCCCTGCACGGATGCTTTCCACATAAAGTTTCAGGCACTTCATGGTGGGCTGGGAAATGGGGACAGCGTAGGCTCTGGTTTTTTGCGCAGGTCTGTTATTGCGGGGATCTGAGGGGTCGTTCGGGGTTCGGGTGATCTTGATTCGTGGATTGTTGTGGTCGGTGACAACGTCAGACAGCTTTGTCTTGATCAAAGCACCCCGACGCATTCCAGTCTCCCTGAGCAGGGTGAGCAGCAACTGGTTGCGGATGCGCGCTCCTTTGAATGGATTCTCATCGGACATAGGGTTAATGCAAGCAATCAGCTTCATGAAGATCTCATCTGGAATAACTGACTGGAAGGGGTCTTGGGTGACGTTGTTTTGGTCCTTCATCGATCTCAGTTCTTTGTCGATAGCCCGGATCAGGGAGAGGTGCCTGACAGAAGCATCAGAGTCTTGGTGGGCAGTCTCATGGAAATGCCTGTTCAGCCAGTCCATGTAGTGTTTAAACTGTTGAAGCCTCAGCCTTGCCGTCGAACTGCTGACCTCTGAGTCAGCGGCCTGTGAGGCATGCATTAGCTTGTCTTGTTTAAGGCCACTGAACCGGGCGAAGGATGTGACGTTGCTATCATTGTCACTGGCGAAGGCTGAGTCTGCAGTAAACGAGCAATGCTTGAAAAACCCCTGCAACTCTTCCTCGGTTAGGGACCCTCCGGTTTCAACGCGCAAGGGCAAGTCGATTCCGACTCGGTTAAAATATCGGAGTATAAAGGCTAGGGTATGAGCGTAGGTTACCCTGGTGTTCAACGCACTCTTCAGATAGTTGTTTGCCAGGTACATCGAAAGATGAAGGCATGCGGGCAACCCTAGTCCGTCCTCGATCACAACATCCTGTTTACCATCTTCGTGTTTGAACTTTGTCACTATAGCCATCATTACAAAACAGCCCCGTCACTTAAGAATGCACTTAGAGTAGCAGCTATAATCATTTTGTAAATAGCATTTAAGTAAAAGCCTATTTATGATAGGTGTTTAGGCTAAATTGTTACTGTTACAAAAAAATCCCAGTACATAATTTGCTGGTTTCCTGATGGTAGAGAAGTTCGGTTATTCTGCAGCGGATATCACTTTGTTGTTCTTAATCAATTATCTATTCAATTGGCTATTTGCCAAAAAAATTGGCCGCTTTATCGGTAAAGTGGGTGAACGCAAGGCATTGGTATTTGAATATGTGGGGCTAATCGGTGTCTTTGCAGGGTATGCAGTTGTGGAGCAGGCTGAAATGGCTGCAGCGCTATATGTTGTTGACCATTTGTTTTTTGCCCTGGCGCTGGCAATGAAAACCTACTTCCAGAAAATTGCCGACCCCGCTGATATGGCTTCAACTGCCGGGGTCGCATTTACCATCAACCACATTGCAGCGGTTGTTATCCCGGTTAGCTTCGGGCTGCTCTGGCTTACGTCGCCTGCCGCAGTGTTTTTCGCTGGTGCCGCTATGGCCGGTGTATCACTGCTGTTGTCACTGAATATCCCTGCCAAACCCGAGGAAGGCAATGAAGTCAGGGTATTGGCCTGGCGATAAAAACACATTCTTTGACAAGGTCGGACTTGAGTGTCAGGCATAAGTTTTGCATCATATATCCTATTGATTTCAAGGCTGGCTGGTTGCCGTATCTTGAACGCATGGAATAATGCCGATAAAGAGTAATAAAGGTAAAGATCATGATTTCGAAATGGGAAGTGCGCTTTTTTCAAATGGCGGAGCTAGTAGGCTCATGGAGTAAAGATCCTTCGACCCAGGTTGGTGCTGTGATCACCAAAGGGAACCGAATTGTATCGGTAGGCTTTAATGGCTATCCACACGGTGTTTCGGACAGTGCCGATACAGATGACCGCGAGATGAAGCTTTTGAAAACGCTTCATGCGGAAGAAAATGCCATTTTATTTGCTAAGCGTGATTTGGCCGACTGTGATATCTGGGTGACTCACTTTCCTTGCCCAAACTGTGCAGCAAAAATTATTCAGACCGGCATTTCAACTGTCCATTGTCCTGAGCAGACAGAAGACTTCCTGTCACGTTGGGGGGATAAAATCCAAGTGAGTCAGGAAATGTTTGAGCAGGCTGGAGTAAGAGTAAACTGGCTACCACTGACTGAGCTTGACCGTAAAGCGAACTAATTTCAGTCATTGAACAATTTTCAAAAAGGAAAGAGGCTGCACAGTGCAGCCTCTTTTTTTATTTTGTGTATCAAAGTGGTCATAGACAGAAGTGGCAGTTTTCGTCGGTAAGCCCATGGTGCCCCATTAGGTTGCTGATATGAGAGTGACCCGCATCCAGCCCCATGCTGTAACCTTCTTCTAATACTTCAGGCTTCATTGTCAGTCTTTTAACCGCGAAATTTTCCGGTGGTGCTATCACTTTTACAACGGTATTCGCCGGAGGGTTACGGATGAACTCCAGTGAAGCGTTGTAATTTTCATCGCGGTGTACCATTGCCTCTGCCACACCTGGGTAGCGTGACAACAGTTTTTTCATCAACCAAGGGTGCTTGGCGGGGTTCATTTGGTAACTTAAAGGGTGAGAGAGAATCACCGTAATATCCCTAGCACCGCGATGGTAAGCTTCTTTTACCGGAATAGAGTCTGCAACCCCGCCATCGGTATAGCATGCGCCTGAAAAGCAAGAGGGCGTTTTCACTGCAACCGGTAATGCTGCAGTTGCGATGAGTGCTTCCTGCATATTTGACTCGTTGATGCGGTAATAGTCAGCATGACCATTAGATACATTGGTAACGGTTGCCAAAAAGGGGATACCTTCAAAGAGGCTTTGCTTATCAACAGGGTATCGACGGTTTGATTCTTGCCATAGCCATTCGACATCAACTAAATCCCCTCCTTTTAGAAAGCGTTTCGGGTTGAAAAACGTTTTGCTTGTCGCAAGTTCAGTAATGACGTTATAGCTACGCTTGGGTTGGTTTGAAAGGTAACCAAGCAAATTAGACGCGCCGGCTGAAACACCAATGGCAAAATCATACGGCTGAAAGTCGCAAGACATAAAGGCATCCAATACACCACTGGCAAAAATGCCACGCATTGCGCCACCTTCTACAATTAATGCGCGACTGTTTTCAATATACATACAAACCTCAATATCTCTGTTACCCAGGAAGGTTACGCGGTGTTGGAGTGAAGCGATATTTGGTTTTGGTTATTGTTGTAATCAGTATTTTCTAATGATTATCTCGAAAGAGGGATGTTGGATGGGCATACATATTGTTCAAGGTGATATCACCCGAGCTTTAGCTGATGCGATAGTGAATGCGGCAAACCCAACCATGTTAGGGGGCGGTGGCGTGGACGGGGCTATTCATCGAGCTGCGGGTCCGGAGTTACTGGCTGCTTGTAAGCAAGTACCTTTAACCAAAAGGGGAAGGTGCCCGTTTGGCGAAGCAAGGATTACAACGGCGGGAAAATTAAATGCAAAATATGTGATTCATACCGCGGGGCCTATTTATTCACAGTCAGAAGCGGCAGCATTGGTGTTAGCTTCTTCTTATCGTAATTCTATGCGCCTTGCATTGGAAAATGGCTGTGAGAGTATCGCTTTTCCAGCGATATCTTGTGGGGTGTATGGTTATCCACTGAATGAAGCGGCGGAGATAGCGGTGTCTGTCTGTTTGGAAGATGAATTCAAGTCGCTTGAAAAGACGTTTTACCTTTTTGGTGATGATATTGTGCAAGTATGGCGGCAGGTGTTAAGCCAACATAGATGACCAACTTATACATCTGGTAGCTATAAACAGGATTAGCAACAAACTATCCCCAGAAACTGTGGATAACTCGATAGATTGATAAAGTGTCGTAACGGTTACAGCTTGATTATTTTAATGAATTTCATTCGGTATAATTTTATGATGTTTTGTTGATGCTTTTTAATTGTTTGTTAATGGCTGGTTTTCGGTTTTCATATAGTGTTTAATTCTGTTTCAACTGGCGAAAACGCTTGTTTCAGCAGGTCTACAGCATTAGTATCTACGCCGAATTTTACCTTGTGGAGATACTTTAATGGACTTTATCGTCGAAGTGCTGGGATGGACCAGTGTCGCCTTTTACATTTCACTGACTATTTTCAATAGTATGAAGGCAACGCGCTTTGCTGCGTTTGGTTCTGCTGCGAACGATACGGTTTGGGCCCTGTTGATGGGTTGGTACCCAAAGGTGATTCTTAATCTAGCGGTAGCAAGTGTTAACTCTTATCGCTACGCAAAAGATTTCATGAAAGTCTCTAAGGCACTGCTGATTGCCTTGGGCAGCGTTATGGCTGTAGGTATTGGCTATATTCTTTACGTGGCTGTTTCTTCTTTTGTGGCTGAGCCAACATTGGCGGTAGGTTTCCAGTTTATGGACTTAGGTATTATCCTTACTGCCATCTACATGACTAGCCTACGCAAATACCGTGTTCTCATGTTAATTTCTGGCTTTGTTGGAATGGTTGGATACTTCGGTAACCCTCAGATGATGATCATCAAAGCATTGGTTATCGGTATCATGTCTTACAAGCTGTATAAGAACCAAGACGAAAGCACCCAAGAGGCAGCAGCTCAGTCTTAATCAGATTCGAAAAAGAAAACCCCGGTGCCTTTTGGTTCCGGGGCTTTTTTATATCTATGAAAAGGGTGTTGCTTTACACCCTCTTTGAAGTTTGTTTAAAACTCTGCGTCAACTTGGAAGACCATCGGTTCGCCAGTAATAGGGTGTACTAGTTCCAAACGTTCAGCATGCAAATGAAGGCGGTTGGCTTTCACACCATACAAATCATCACCAAGGATAGGCATGTTAAGCCCTGAAGCGTGGGCACAGTGAACACGCAACTGGTGGGTTCGACCTGTTTTAGGGTACAAATGGACCTTAGTGTGTTTGTTATTACGGCTGATCACTTCCCACTTGGTTTCAGCAGGTTTGCCGTGTTCGTAACAGACCAATTGACGGGGACGATCATTGAGATCACCACGCATCGGGAGGTTGATATAGCCAGTATCCTGCTCCAGCACGCCGTCGATTAATGCAGTATATCTTTTTTGGACCGTACGCTGGATAAACTGTTTCTGCAGGCTTTTGTTAGCGCGTTTCGATATAGCGATAACCATTAGGCCGGAAGTAGACATATCTAGACGGTGAACAATCAATGGCCCTGTTGCTTTAGGGTACTGATGCTTCATCCGCAAATAGACTGAATCCTCAATGGTTTTTCCTGGTACAGATAAGAACTCAGCCGGCTTGTTTACCACGGCCATATCTTCATCTTGGTAGATAATTTCGACGCTCTTTCCTTCGGCAGGGTTAGTCAGGAGCGGGTTATCATCAAGCTCCATACCCTCTAACATATGAGTCAGGATAGGTTGGCATTTACCTTGGCAAGAAGGGTAGTAATGCTTATGGCGACGAATTTCAGATTTCGGTGAGCTACCCCACCAAAATTCAGCTATCGCGATAGGCGTCATATTATGTTTGAAGGCATACTGTAGCAACTTTGGCGCTGCACATTCGCCAGCCCCAGCAGGTGGGACGCCTTGTGCTGTATCTACAAAAAGCTCACCGAGGCATTTCTCTTCGCCTTTGCTATTCAGAAAACGGTACTGCTCGAATAATTGTTGTTGTAGCGAAGACGAGAAGTTACGACGCTGCTCAATCAGTGGTGTGATTTCATTTTGCCAGTGATCAAGTTGCTGTTGTTTACGGGCAACTTCGGCTTCCCAGTGAATCTTGAGATCGCGAAGTTGAAGCTTTTCGATAACGCTTTCTTGGCTGAGTTGCTTCTTTAGCTCATTGCGAACTTCAGGTTCAAGATCAGCACTTGCCGCACGTTTTGCCTTACGCACCTTTCTTGCTTCGACCATATTGCTGCGGTGGCTTGCTAATGCATCACTGGCAGCCGATTGCGCTTCTTTCAAGGCATTTTTGGCTTCTTCCAAGGCTGGGTTAGCTTCTAAGCTTCTGATCTGCTGACTAAGTTCGTTGAGCTTATCTTGACCGTTTAGAAAAAAACTCCCTTCCGCGAGCATATCAAAAACGGGTGGGACAAAGTGTGGCAACAAGTTTTGATCGGCTATTTTTCCAGAGAATGCCGAAAGGTATCCGATTTGACCCTGTTGGTTTTTAACCAGCAGAACGCCAAACATTTTGCCGATGGCAGACTCAGTATTACCGTCTAAGCCAAAGTTATGCTGCCAGTCTGTTTGTGTTTCTAAGTGCTGTTGCAGTTGCTCTGCAGCTACGAGACACAAGGGATGAGGTTCATAGTAGAACGGGTATGTAAAACGCTCGGGCAATTCAAAATGCTCGATAGATGAAGTAAAGGGCGTAAAACAGTGTTCCGGGGCGTGCATAAGCTGATCTATCGTGAATTTATCCAGTCCTATCTATCCCTCTCAAGGTGGGTTTGGATAGGGATTAGGCCGGCAATTCTACCTGTAAGACGATATGAGATCACCTTTCACAATTAATTTCATGGAAAGTGATTGTAAAGTCGCAGAACGTTATGTGATTTGTTGCATTTTGTGAGGGTTAAATTCACTATGCATTCGGGGTCGTTATTTTACCGTTCTTGCCATCGAATAGACTTTTTTGACTAATAAATTGTTGTTTATCGTTAGTGTGAATTGTCAAGATATTGTAAATACACTGAATATCGTTAGGATATGGTCTAACCTAACTACATAGTTAATATTTTAATCATTAATACGATGGTGGCTCAAAATAGCTTATATTAGGAATTTTCTCTGTGGATAAGATATTAAGAACAAGAAATGACATTGAGAACCATCTTCTAGAAGAGGAAGGTCAGCATGTTGCTACATATCAAGACCTTGTTCTTAAAAGCACTTTTCAGCCAATAGTAAAGAGCGATGGTGATATCTTTGCTTACGAAGCTTTGATGAGAATATATAACTCAGATGGCTTACTACTGAACAATGGTGATTTAATTAATTATTACCGAGGCCACCCTGTTCATTTAATTAATATTGATCGCCTTGCCCGGGTGATTCACCTCAGAAACTTTTCTCGTTCGCAAAGCTCAACCAAATTATTTATAAATATGATGCCAGTCACTATACTTTTTTGTGAAGATGAAGGTCTGGTGGATTCTATATTTTTGCCTCGAATTTATGAACTTGGCTTAAATCCAGCGCAAATTTATGTAGAAATCTTAGAGCATCACACCGAAGACGATGAGGCTCTAACAAAAGCGATAAGGCATTTGAAGCAAGCTGGACTGAACATTGTTATTGATGATTTTGGCGTTGAGGGTTCGTCAGAGCGACGTGCCAGGCATGTTTATCCGAACATCATTAAGGCAGATGCTTCGTTATTGGTAGACTATCTGCAAGGGAACACTGAGCCACTTCTAAAGGTAAGCACTTTATGTCGTGAACTGAATGCAAAGTTCATTATTGAAGGTGTTGAAAACTTGAAAGGTTATCATGCAGCTATTTCACTAGGAGCAGATTACCTTCAAGGATATTATGTCGGCTTTCCTAAGGGCATAAATGTAGCAAATCAATTTAACGTAAGATCAGGTCAAACTGATAACAAGGGGAATATTGACCAGTCAAATTAATACTAGTTCGGCTGGCCAATAAATAGAACCATTACTCTTTATCTGCGACGCCACCTTGAGTCAGATGGTGGGGCTCAAGTAATTTCTCTAACTCACTCCTGCTGATGTCTGTTTCTTCATCTGCAACATCAATGATGTTTCGTTGTTCTTTATAGGCTTTTTTAGCAATCTCTGCAGCTTTTAAGTAACCAATAATTGGGTTGAGGGCGGTCACCAGAATTGGGTTTCGAGCTAGGGCGTTTTCCAGCGTGTCCTGCTTCACTTGGAAGGTATCAATGGCTTTGTCTGCAAGCAACTCTAGCGAACTGGCCAGTAACTCGATACTTTGCAATATATTGTAAGCAATAACGGGTAACATCACATTGAGTTGGAAGTTACCCGACTGACCGGCTATCGAAATGGTGGTATCGTTGCCCATCACCTGAGCGGCCACCATGGCTGATGATTCTGGAATAACTGGGTTCACTTTGCCTGGCATAATTGATGATCCCGGCTGCAAAGATTCCAATTCGATTTCACCAAGGCCAGCAAGCGGGCCAGAATTCATCCATCTTAGGTCATTACTGATTTTCATCAGAGCAACAGCCGTTGTTTTTAGTTGACCTGACAGGCTGACAATCGCATCTTGGCTACTGAGGTTATAAAAGAAATTATCACTGACTGTAAAATCAATTTCTGTCGAGATTGAAATGTTATTGGCAAAGATGGCGGGAAACTCAGGGGCTGAATTTATCCCTGTTCCCACAGCAGTACCGCCTTGCCCAAGGGCGATGACATTATCCAAGGCCATCACAATACCCTGACGGGCTTTACAGAGTTGTGTTTGCCACCCCTCCAACTCCTGCCCAAGGGTTACGGGCATCGCATCCATTAAGTGGGTACGACCCGTTTTGACATGGTGGCCAACGCTGAGCGCTTTTTTCTCGAGTGTATCAATAATGTGATCAAAAGCTGGAAGCAATAACCGATGGCAAGCAAGTGCTGAGCTGACTTGAATGGCTGTTGGAATAACATCATTGCTGCTTTGCCCCATATTGACATCATCGTTGGCGCTCACTTCATCGCCTAATTTCTGGGTGGCTAGGGTTGCAATGACTTCATTAGCATTCATATTTGAACTGGTGCCAGAGCCTGTCTGAAAAATATCGACAGGGAAATGGTCTATGTGCTGCCCATCAATGATCTCCTGGCAACTGTCGATGATGGCATGTGCTTTATCGAAGCCCAGTAACTCAAGTTCTAGGTTGCTCCTTGCTGCGGCCTGCTTGATGAATGCAAGGGCTTGGATAAATAGGGTAGGCATAGGTATGCCGCTGACGGGGAAATTATCAATAGCGCGCTGAGTCTGTGCGCGATAAAGCGCCTTTGTCGGGACTCTCACTTCCCCCATGCTGTCAACTTCTGTCCGGTATCGTGATGTCATGGTGTCCCCCTTCGGAATCAGAAATGAAGGTGCTACGAAAAGCTTAGATGTAATTCATGGTTCCGAGATAATTAACTAAGAATTGACTTGCATAGCAGGAGCAATAGATAGAATCCAAGAAATGAAGCGGGGTGTATGCAATCTATAGGTCATACTCAGGGCTAAAGAAATAAATGCGTGATGGGTTTCACACCTTCCATGCAGTGTAAGCAAGCTCTTGCCTGCACTTTTGTTATTATGCGCTGAGTAGTAATGGTTACAGGTGGATGTATGAAAGTTATGTTTAAATCTCTGTTAGCAGTGCTCACAGTGAGTTGTTTTTATCTGCCTGTTTACGCCGATCCGGTAGAACGAACAGCCACTCCAGAGCTTACAGTGCCAAAGGCAATGAGGATGTTGCAAAGCCATGGCTATCATGATTTTCGCAAGATTAAAGTGGAACGTGACGAGCACGAGATTGAAGTTGAAGCACGTAATGCCGATGGCCACAGAGTTGAGATTGAAATGGATCTTTTTAGTGGGAAAATACTGGCTGTAGAGCGAGATTAAACTGTTGCTCAATTATCATTGATTTAAAGGAAGCCGCGACGTTCATTTGCTTTGATAAATAGAAGCCGCGGCTTTTTTAATTTTATGCCTAACTGATCATGTCAGCTTGTACCAACATAGCGCAGCTTTGTGCTTCGATTGTGAATTGATCAGATACCATTTCATTTGAGATTGAGCCTTTTTCATCAGAGCTCATCAGGAAAGCAAATTTGCCTGAAGGAAGTTTAATGTTCAGTGGCTCGCTGCCTCTGTTAATCGCAACAATACCTTTATCATCCCGACTGAAGACTAAATGATCCTCCCCCTTATCCAGCACTTTCATAGGCAGGCACTGCATCAAATTATGGAAGCTGATCATTTGGACTAACAAGGGATCGTTCCATCTATCTTTCCAGCGAGGCAAGTCGTTGGTGTTGTTAATTTTGCTGGTATCTAAATCACTATAGATTAGCGGAACCCCACCATCCCGACCCAAAATATAGCAGTAAGCAAAGAGCTCGTTTCGCTCCTCCATCACCTGATCCAAGAATACGTCATTGTTTGGGATATCATGGGTAATGGCAAAGGTAATAGCTCTGTCATAGGCTAATGCCTGTCCCACTGAGTAAGGGTTATCTAATTCAGCAAGCGGCTGGCCTTTTTCGAATACGTTATACATGGCGTGGAATAGCGGGAAATCATACGCCCCTAAGCTGGTTCCTTTCAGGTAGGGAGCTAAGAAAAGTTCATACTCTTCTTTTGTTGCGCCGCCATCGGTGATGATTTCACCGAAAATATGGACGTCAGCGCTAATGTTTTTGTCCCAGACTAATTGAATGTGCTCGAGCGTTAGGTGCTTGGCGGCATCAATTCGGAACCCTTTTATACCTAATTGCTTTAAACTAGTAATATAGTTTTTTTGTTGTTTTACTACATTTTCGTTGCATTTCAGTGTCGGCAAACCAGGGTCTTCGTTCCCCCCGCTGATCCTACCGTGCTGAACTTCCCATGGATCGGTCCAGTTTTTGATGGGAAACGCCTTGATAAAATCCCGCTCGCTAAATAAGGGCTTAGTGAGATCTCCAAATAACTTCAACTTTTCATAATTTTCTGCTGACTGCTTATATTCATCCAATATCTGTTCAGAGGGGAAGTTTAAATCATCTCTGAGGTATGACTCATTGGCCATGTGGTTAAAGACAACATCGACATAAACATGCACGTCATGTTCTTTTAATACTGCTGTCATGGTACGGAAATCTTGGGTGTTACCCAGCTGGTTGTCTATCACTCGGTAGTCTTGCGGCTGGTAGCGTTGCCACCATTGAGTACCACTTTCATGTTTGTATGATTTCAGAGGAGGAGAGACAAGAACGGCTTTATAGCCTGATTTTGCAATGTCTTTAGCATACTGTGTGACTCGATTATACGGCCAGTCAAAGGCATGAAGAATGACATTGGTCGCTTTGATTGTCGTCTTGGTCGTATTGCTGGTGGTCATGGTTTGTGTCCCTTCAATGAACTGAGCGCAGTCTACCGCTAGTTGATGAAAAAGTATTCAGCTGTTTGACTAAAAAAAGGGGAGGAGGAGTGGGGGAGTAGTCAGACCACTATTGCAAAAATGTTTGAAAATTGTCCGTACTGTAAACAAAATAATATTTTGTTGGCATTTTCTTGTTATATGGTTTATTGATAGTTCTACCACTAAGGATGAGGTGGTATGAGGTGATGTAAAAATCAGTGTTCAAAATGTAATAAAACGAGATTTTTGAAACTATTCACCAATTTTCATTGAAAGCCTATTCTAATCGCCCATTGGAATATGGTATATATGACTACGATTGCTTACTAACAAGGAGGTACACCATGGCTGGTGTTTTAGGAATGATTTTAGCAGGTGGCGAAGGTTCTCGTCTGCGTCCATTAACAGATACAAGAACTAAACCTGCGGTGCCATTTGGTGGCAGTTACCGCCTTATCGATTTCGCACTAAACAACTTTTTGAATGCTGACCTGATGAAGATTTATGTTCTGACTCAGTTCAAATCTCAATCTTTGTATGTGCACATGAAGAAGGGCTGGAATGTATCGGGGATCACAGGGCGTTTTATCGATCCTATTCCAGCGCAGATGCGTATGGGTAAGCGCTGGTATGATGGTACAGCAGATGCCATTTACCAGAATATGCGTTTCATGCAGCTAGAAGAACCTGATCAGGTTTGTATTTTTGGTAGTGACCACATCTACAAGATGGATGTTAAGCAAATGCTTGATTTCCATAATGAGAAAAAAGCGGATCTAACAGTAGCTGCTCTTCGTATGCCGCTCAGTGAAGCAAGTGCATTCGGTGTTATCGAGGTTGATGAAAACGGTTGTATGGTTGGTTTTGAAGAAAAACCGGCTAACCCTAAGTCAATTCCGGGTGATCCAGAAAATGCCCTTGTCTCTATGGGTAACTACATTTTCGAAACAGATGTTCTTTGCAAAGAGCTAGAAGAAGATGCTGTTAACGAAGAATCAAGCCATGACTTTGGTAAAGACATTATTCCTAAGCTTTTCCCACAAGGAAAAGTGTTTGTCTATGACTTTATGACCAATGTTATCCCTGGTGAAAAAACAGCTGGATACTGGCGTGATGTAGGTACTATCGAGTCTTACTGGCAGGCACACATGGATCTTCTTTCTGAAGATGCACCATTCTCGCTATACAACCGTCAGTGGCAGCTACACACATACTACCCACCACTACCACCTGCGACAGTACTAGATAGTGATGACTGCAAAGTTGATATCAACAACTGTATGATTTCTGCAGGTAGCTATATCCGTGGTGCTAAGGTACATAAGTCTGTATTGGGTTTCCGTACCAACGTTGATCACGACACGACTATCAGTGAATCTGTGCTCTTGGGTGATGTGAAAATCGGTGCTAACTGTTCTATCCGCCGCGCAATTATCGATAAGAATGTGATGATTGCTCCGGGCACGGTGATTGGTGAGAACCTAGAAGAAGATAAGAAGAAGTACCACGTATCTGACGAAGGAATTGTTGTGATACCAAAAGGAGCAAAAATTGGTTACTAGGAAGAAATCTAACTCTAAGCCACTGCAAATATTGTTTGTTGCTTCAGAGGTAGACGGATTGGTCAAAACCGGAGGTTTGGCAGATGTTGCCAAATCGCTGCCAGCAGCTCTAAAGGAACTAGGGCATGATGTGCGGGTGGTGATGCCTCTGTACCGCAAAGTACCTAATGGTACTGAAGCTGTTGAGTTACTTGATACCGAATTACTGGTATCAACTCAACCTCAGGCCGTATCGTATAAAGTAAGACAGCTACATAATGGTGATGTGCCTGTTTATACGGTTGATGCGCCACAATACTTTGACCGCCCCGAGTTGTATGCTGAGAACAACGAAGGTTACCGTGATAACGGTGAGCGTTTTGCTTTCTTCAGTGCTGCCGCATTGGATATGTGTGAAAAACTAGGGTTCAAGCCTGATGTGGTTCACTGTAATGACTGGCACACAGGTCTAGTTCCGTTCTTGCTAAAAACGCGTTATGCCGATGATGCTTTTTATGCGGATATGCAAAGTGTTATCACTATTCATAATGCAGTATTCAAGGGAACGTTTAATTACGACCAGTACAGCTTGATCCCTGAGTTGATCCAGAAGCGCTATCTGCAACTTGAAGATGGTGCAGCCAACATCAGTATGCTAAAAGCTGGCGTTGCATTTGCCGACAAGGTAAATGCAGTAAGCCCGAATTATGCCAAAGAACTGCTGACGGAATTGGGTTCTCACGGTATGGCAACAGATTTCCAGCACCGTTCAGATGTCCTTTATGGCATTGTAAACGGCTGTGACTATGGCGATTGGAGCCCAGAGACAGACCCGTATATCAAGCAGCACTTCAAAGCGAATAAAGTTAGCCTTGCTCGCGGCAAGAAAGCGTGTAAGCGTGATCTGCAGCAGCAGGTGAACCTGCCTCAGGATGATGTGCCTGTTTATGGTATGGTTTGTCGTTTGACAGAGCAGAAGGGTATTCAATACCTATTGCCTGTTCTTCGTGACTTCTTGGTCAACGATGTGCAAATTGTGCTTGTTGGCAGCGGTGATCCTAAGTTGGCCTCTGCATTGCGTGAAATTAGCGAAGCGTTTGCAGATAAATTCGCGTTTATCGAAGCTTACGATAACCCGCTTGCGCACTGTGTTGAAGCCGGCTCTGACTTCTTCTTGATGCCATCTCAGTTTGAGCCTTGTGGCTTGAATCAAATCTACAGCCTTGCATACGGCACTTTGCCGATTGTTCGTGGTGTAGGTGGCTTGAAAGATACGGTTATCGATTACGATGCTACTCCGCAGTTTGCGACAGGTTTTGTATTTGATGCCCCAACGCCGGAAGGACTGCTTATCAAGATGCAGCGAAGCTTGTTGCTTTATTGTCAGCGCCCTCAAGAGTTCAAGCGCCTTCAGCTAAATGCAATGGCTTGCCGCTTTGAGTGGAAGGATGCGGCTGAGCAATACCTGCGTATGTATTCCGGTGAAGAAGAGTCTGTTCTGGAAAAAAAGCAGATTGAGTGTGCCTAAACACGTTGATTAGGCATGCTGAAAGATAGAAAAAGCCCTCATTTGAGGGCTTTTTTATTAGGTATCCATGATGTTAGCGTGTCTGCAGTCGACAAAACTTCAGTCATTATTTGGGCTGCTGAACTTGCTCTTCGACGCAACACTCGTCTTTCAGGAATCCGATAACACAGTCAAGCTGCTCGTATTCTGCTACACAATACAGAGTACGCCCTTCACGGCGCTGGGTAAGAAGGCCTGCCGAAACAAGACTTGAGATATGGTGCGAAAGCGTAGAACCCGGTATGGCAAGTTTCTCCTGCAAGCTTCCTACAGGTGTGCCCTGAAATCCCGCGCGGACAACCGCTTTGTAAATACTTAGGCGGGTAGGGTGGCCCAGCTCTTTGAGTGCCTTTGCGACAACTTCAATATCCATGATTGGTTATTCCAAAACGAATCTTAATTCGATAATACTGGAACAATATTTCGTTCGCTACCCTGATAGTATAAAATCTTAGTTGTGGCGGGTGGTTTTTCGCCAAACGGGCT